>NZ_JADYXD010000061.1:0-799 GCF_015864475.1 Pseudoalteromonas sp. SWXJZ10B | reverse complement strand
CATAACGTTTAGGTGGCTTTAGCCGCCAAGCCCTCCTGCATCAATTTTGCAGGCGTTTCAAATCCAAGTGTCTTCCTCGAACGATTATTAAGTTACTCAAGTACTGGTATAACTTGCGCTGGTGTTATCGCCTTAAAATCTGTGCTCTTCGGCCAATACTGGCGTAGTAATCCATTCGTGTTTTCATTCAATCCGCGCTCCCATGAGTGATAAGGGTGAGCAAAATAAACAGGAACACTTAAAGCCTCTGTGATTTGATCGTGATAAGCGAACTCTTTTCCATTGTCCGCGGTGATGGTATGAAGCGCTGACCTAAAAGGGCTTAATAATTATATCGTCGCCGCAGTGACGACCTCTGCTGTTTTGTCTGCCACCTGAGTTGACACAGTGAATTGCGTGATTCGCTCCACAATGGTAACAAGGGCGCCTCGATGACCTTTGCCTATGACGGTATCTATTTCCCAATCTCCGATACGGCCTTTCTCATCAACTATTTGTGGACGTTCTTCAATGCTAACGCGATTTTTTATTTGCCCTCGGTTTGTTTTACCATGACTGCGCTTGTGATATTTCTTACCGTGTCGGCGCAGATGTAGGTATAACTCACCACCTGCTTTTTTATCTTCCCAGATATACAGATAAATGCATTCATGGCTGACAGACCGTTCACTTTCTTTGCGCAACCATCCCGTTATTTGTTCAGGACTCCACTTCTCATTAAGCTTCTGGGTAATTAAAGCCATCATTTCAGGTGTCATCTTAAGCGGTTTTCTTACACTTCTTCGGCGAAACAAAGCCC
>NZ_JADYXD010000060.1:0-810 GCF_015864475.1 Pseudoalteromonas sp. SWXJZ10B | reverse complement strand
AATCGCGTGTATTGCTGGTTATGACTTTTTACATTAATCCCACTTCGCCACATATCATTGCCTGCGGGGCAGCGGCATGTTTGAGTTGCCTCATCATAATGAAAATCGTCTGAGGTAAATAAGCGTGGCTTGCCTTTGCTGCGTTTTAGTCGGCGCTTTTCTTGCTCCGTTTCGTATGTTTCGCTGTCTTTAAACAGCGGATTTCGTTTTCTAAATTGGTTATCCGCAATGTAGGTATCGAACCCACTTTTCGCCATGTATTCAAGGTTCACTTCGCTGTTAAACCCACTATCTGCGGTGAATTTAATCGTGTGATCGTCTTTGAGCTTGTCAGTGTTCAATCTATCGAGTTGCTGTTTTAATTGTGCAACGGCTGGCTGCAGAGTTTGTTGCTCGCCTACTGAGCCCCACGCTTGTGCTTGCAGGATGATTTGATGTTTATCATCGTTTATCGCGATGCCGTTGTAGCCTTGAATTGTGCCTTTTGAGGTCGTCATCTTCGCACTGTCGGGGTCAGTGATATTACTTTTAACAGGCTTGCCTTTACTGCCTGTTTTTTCTTTGTGAGTGGCTAAAAACTCAGTGATTTTATCTGCACTTTTATCCAGCTTTTCTTTTTGTTTTAAGTCCTGAGCTATCAACTCTTCGCCCAGTCCATCTTGTGATTGGTGGCGTTCAATTATACGTTTGCTTGCGCGTTCTAATTTTGCTCTTTTGCGGCTTAACTCATCGAATGTGCCGCTCCACTCTTTACTCGCATTGGACTTTAATTTACACCCATCAATGGCAAACATGTTGCGGCCTATCAAG
>NZ_JADYXD010000007.1:0-219842 GCF_015864475.1 Pseudoalteromonas sp. SWXJZ10B | reverse complement strand
CGAACTCAGTAGTGAAACGAAACAGCGCCGATGATAGTGTAGCATTTGCTATGTGAAAGTAGGACATTACCAGGCTTCAAATTGTAGAAAGCCCGAATCTAACGATTCGGGCTTTTTTACGTCTGCAGAAAAGTGAAGTGTGCGCAATTAATGTACACTCGTCAACACCTAGCATGTAGGTCGAGCGTAGCGACTCCCGACGCTAGAATCACAACAAAAACCCTCAATACCCCATTCGGCCAATAAATTAGCATTTGCTACGTGACTTTCTACTGCTGTGGGCACTATGACATTCTACTGCGTAGCGCACCGACTTCACATTGTAGCGAGCCCGGATCTAACGATTCGGGCTTTTTTACGTTTGCAGAAAAGTGAAATATGAGTAACTAACATTACGCACTCGATTTCTCTCCAATTTATCTAAATGTACAAGTCGAGTAGAATAGCTCCTTACTTCAGTACTAAAGTTTATAACCAAATCTCACGACTATTTAAAATAGTCCGTAAGCTTGAGTTTCTTCACTTTCAGATTCTTCTAGTTGTGTTGGTTTAAATATTACGCTTGGATCAATTAATACACTGTGCTTTTGTGTAAGCTTGATTAATCCTCGCATCATATTTTTAGTTTGTGGGTCTAGATCAAAACCAACCTCAGTGAGCTTATCTAGTGGTTTAATGTCTTCTTTTTTATAGTCGATATTATCTTCGACTTTATCTACCAATAACCCTACGTGTGGGTTTAAGCCGTCTTTAGTGGTAAAAACAATAATAGGTTTATAGTCTAAGGTTATTTGCTCTTTAGCTGATTCGAATAAACGCTCTAGCTGAATTAGGTTACTACGCTTAATTTTTTCGAGCAGAGCTGATACTTGTTTATAATCGCTTTGATTATGAGCTGATATAGCTTCTTTTACCGTTTCTAGCAATGATTGGAAAGGTTCGTTAAGTCGAGACATTGTTAGTTTTAAGTCTTCATTATCGGTGTTGAACTCTTTGTAAAACAGAACAAAATCTTGTAGTTCTGCATCATTGCTTGAAATAGAAGCCGAGCTATTTAGCAAGTTACTTTGAAGGGTATTGAACCAGTTTAATAGTTTTTCTTGCCATGTTCTTAGTTGTTTTAGTACATGCGCATTACTTTGTTCGGTTGAGATATTATTTAAAATAATACCTAAATCAAACACAGGCGTTGGTATATCCATATAATCTTTAACACCAATAAAGCTTTTATTATTGTTGGGTAAAGTTGTTAGATTATTGTCAAAGCGCTCTGTTAATAAAATATCGAGTATTTTAAGTGAAATTGTTTTGCAGCCCACTTTAAAGTTTATTAATTCCATGCCTTTATCTTAATTTACCTGTTAATGCTTTAAGGATAGAACAAATTAAATAAATAGCTTAAAGATGGATAAGATTTAATAGAGATAGGTAACTAGGAGTTATTAGATGGCACTAGTGAGGTTTTTTATGGCACGTTTAAATTGATTCTCAAGCTGCTTTTTTCCTAATAAACCTAAGTGTTGAATCACTTTTTCATTACATTCATTTTGCAGCACTAACTTTATTAAAAGTTGTTTATCAGACTCTGTTAATTGAGACATACAAGAAGGAGACTGATTCACTACCTGCCAGAGAGTCGCAGAGATATTAAATTGAGTGAAGTTACTGTTTACGAGTAAGGCTAATCGTTCGCGAGTCTCGGGGCTTACTAACTCATCGCTAAATCCTTCAATTAAAATACTTACAAGTTGCCAATCTAGTGTTTTAAAATGTGTTAAAAGAGCATAAAAAAAGTCGTTTTTAAACTGCTTTTTCAAAGGTTGGATAATTGCACTTTTATTGCTTAAGCATTTAACCACAAGCGCTGAATGTTCAGCTGTGCTTTTATCGCGTTGATAACCCAGTTTTACGGTATCAAACCCTTGTTTTTGCCAAAAGTTAAGTAGCTGCGCTGTTGCGCCAAAGCTTGCACCAAACCAACTACATTGGCTTTTTACTTGCGACTCGCAATAGCTAAGTAGCTTTTTACCAAAACCCATATTGTGAGAACTCGGATCAATCGCTATTCGTACAACGCGAGCGCTCAACTGTGTTAAGTAGTCATTATTAAAACTAAGTTGTGAGAGGGTTTGAGCCATTAAATGACCCTGTGGGCGGCGCTCTCCGCTTATAACCTGTAGAGCAAGTTCTTCACTTAAACCACCTTCTATTGCGATTAAACATACACCAACTAATCGATTGTTAATTTTGCTGATGAATATTCGTTGCGATGGTGCGTCTAGTAGTTGGCGTAAATCGTTTACACTACTTTGATAGTGAGCCAATGCAAGCAGGGCAATAACTTGTTGCAGTAAAGGCTCATTGTTTACAAGGGATTGCTGAGTTATTTCGCTGTGAACTGGCTGCTCTAATTGCTCACTACTTAACTCTTTATATTGTGCATCGAGTGCAAGCAAGGTGCGAATGTGCTTCTCGAGGGGATCGTGTTTAGCAAAACGCAGTGGCTCATCAAGCGTTACAACTTTAGAGGCTTTATAGTGCGCTTTTATATAGTTACTAAAGCGAATGGTATAACCCCTACCATTGCCCTCATACCCAACCAGTGTACTTGCAAAGACTATACGAGGGTAATGAGCTAGCATTTTTAGCAATAACGGTACAGGGATCGCGGCAGCTTCATCAATGAGTAATAAATCGCACTCAGGTAATGCATTTAATAACGCGTCAGGTGCAACGTAGTGCAAGTTGGCGAGCTGTTTATGTTGAGCGTTGTATTGCAGGTCTAACTCGTTGGCTAAATGTTTAAAGCTACTATGGGTCGCTTTAAACTGAGTGCTGCAAATAATTACTTTTTTATCAGTCAATTTTGCGGCAGCTAAGCCAAGTGCTGCCGACTTGCCTCTACCTCTATCAGCATTAATGAGTAAAGGTCTGTTGGCACGGCCATTAGCTACTTTTACTATTTGTTCCACGCAGTTTTGCTGTGGTAGATAGTCAATTTTATTATCCATAACAGAGCTGACGAGATTACTAATACAGCCATTTTTTTCACTAAAATGAAAAGCGGGTAATTGCTTAATAATAGCCGCGAAACGTTGATTAAATAAACTGTATTCAATACTCTGACCGTGTGATTGCACTGTACTTAATGAGGGGTCTTGCCAAGAGGCTAAATCATTTAATTCGGGCAGTAATAAAAACAGTATACCGCCTGCTTTAACGGTGCCGGTAAGTGCTGCAAGTTTATCAGGGTGTAAACCACTAAAACCATCGTAAACAGCATGAGCAAATTCTTGCCCTAAAATTTGGTGAGTGCGAGTAGGCCAGTACGAATTTTTAATCGCGCACTGCTTTGATACAACAAGTGTATTGTTTTCATCTATTAATGAGTTAAGTAATTCATAACACCAAGCAGGGCTGCCCGTAATCAACACTAGCTGACGATGATACGCGCCAGCTAGTTGTTGTTCTAACTCATTTAGGTGAGCTTTATACAGCTTGTAATCGTGCATAGGCCGTTACTAACCATTTACTGCCAAGGTCGTCAAAGTTAACTTGTACGCGAGATTGCGCGCCACTGCCTTCGTAATTAAGTACGGTACCAACACCAAACTTAGCATGCAAAACTCGTTGCCCTAAGTTAAAGCCACTGTCTTCAAAT
Source organism: Pseudoalteromonas sp. SWXJZ10B (assembly GCF_015864475.1). Classification (NCBI taxonomy): domain Bacteria; kingdom Pseudomonadati; phylum Pseudomonadota; class Gammaproteobacteria; order Alteromonadales; family Pseudoalteromonadaceae; genus Pseudoalteromonas; species Pseudoalteromonas sp. SWXJZ10B. The sequence continues at coordinate 216,181 of NZ_JADYXD010000007.1, read as the reverse complement.
GCGGCATGGCTAACTGATGCGCTAAAACGCCCGGCGGCAGGCGGGCGAGAAACCTGTGTTTTAATACGAATTTCTTCAACGCAGTCCTCAGGTATTTCGCGTAAAAAGCGTGATGGGCTATGGTATTTTTCTTGCCCGTATAAACGGCGACTCTCAGCATGGCTAATGTATAACTTATCCATTGCTCGTGTCATGCCTACATAACAAAGGCGGCGCTCTTCTTCCAAACGACCAGACTCTTCGTTACTTTGCTGAGAAGGGAACATGCCTTCTTCTACGCCCACCATAAACACTAACGGAAACTCTAAGCCTTTAGCTGAGTGAAGCGTCATCATTTGAACGGCGTCTTCGTGCTCTTCTGCTTGTCCTTCACCTGACTCAAGTGACGTATGTGCTAAAAAGCCTTGTAAAGGCGAGCTGTATTCTTCGTCTTCAGGAAGTTCGTACTGGTCACATGCGCTAATTAGCTCTTCTAAGTTTTCTACGCGAGCACGGCCTTTTTCACCTTTTTCAGCTTGGTACATTGCCATCAAGCCTGAGGTTTGAATTGTGTACTTGGCTTGCTCATGCAAAGTTAGATCGCTAATTTTATCTTCTATTTGTTCGACTAGTTCTACAAACTTACTTACTGCACCAGAGGCACGGCCAGATAAATGCTGTTGCTCTACAATTGCTTTTGCTGCATACCAAAGCGGTAATGACTCTGCTCGTGCACAGTCGCGTATGTGGCTCAATGTTTTGTCGCCAATACCGCGCGCTGGCGTATTAATTACGCGCTCAAAAGCGGCATCATCTTGACGATTACCCACTAGGCGTAAGTACGACAACGCATCTTTAATTTCTTGTCGTTCGAAGAATCGCATACCACCATAAATACGGTATTTTAAGCCTTCTTGCAGCATGGCCTCCTCAAGTACACGAGATTGCGCGTTACTACGGTATAAAATTGCGGCATCTTGTAGGGCATTACCTGCATTTAACCAGCTTCGTAGTTTGCTACTTACAAAGCGTGCTTCGTCTAACTCATTAAATGCTGCATAAATAGAGATTGGCTCGCCGTCGTTACCGTCGGTCCACAAGCTTTTACCCATACGTTCTGAGTTATTTTGAATTAATGCGTTAGACGCTTTCAAAATAGTCGCTGTTGAGCGGTAGTTTTGTTCAAGACGAATGGTTTCTGCGCTAAAGTCAGTTAAAAAACGTTTAATGTTTTCGATTTTAGCACCACGCCAACCATAAATGCTTTGGTCATCGTCGCCTACAATCATAATGCTGTTAGTATCGCCAGCAAGTAATTTTAACCAAGCATATTGAATGGTATTTGTATCTTGGAACTCGTCTACGAGCATATGCGCAAAGCGTTGCTGATAATGACGCAGTAACGTAGGGTTATTTTTTAACACTTCGTAGCTGCGTAGTAATATTTCAGCAAAATCAACTAGGCCCGCTCTATCACAGGCCTCTTGATAGGCGGCATAAACACGCAGCATCATTTGCTCATTAATATCGTATGCTTGAATATCTTTAGGGCGAAGTGCTTCATCTTTTTTGGCGCTTATGTACCAGCCAAATTGCTTAGCGGGCCATTTTTTATCATCAATATTCATCGATTTTAATAAGCGCTTGATCATCCGAAGCTGATCGTCAGAGTCTAAAATTTGAAAGGCTTCTGGTAAATTAGCTTCACGGTGATGAGCACGTAAAATACGATGCGATAAACCATGGAAAGTACCAATCCACATACCACCTACAGGCGCTTTTAGTGTTTCTTCAACGCGGCCACGCATTTCTTTAGCGGCTTTATTAGTAAATGTAACTGCAAAAATACTGTAAGCGGAGGCTTGCTCAACTTGCATAAGCCACGCAATACGATGAACTAACACTCGTGTTTTACCAGACCCAGCACCTGCTAATACCAGCATGTTTTGTAGTGGGGCTGCAACGGCATCGCGTTGTTTGTCATTTAAGCCATCGAGTAATTGTGAAACGTCCATCGTTACGCCTTTTTAATCAATATTGTGGGCAGTATAACAGGTGTTTTTGTTAGGCTAAATAAAATACTGTTTTTATAAACAGCTATTTATAAAATAGTGTTCAAAACGAGTAACTTGCTAATTAATTAAGCGAATAAAAAAGTGTAAACGGATAACAATAATTGCTAATTTGACCTAATTTTAGCAAAATCTACCAACTCTCTAAATCTAGACTAATTTAACTATTTGATTTGTAAGCTTTAATAAATTGGCATAGAGTGTGTAGGTAAATAATTATAAAATCAAATAAATACAGAGGTTAGTATGGCAGATCAAGGTTCTGGCGGTAACGTAATTGCAGCATTATGTAATATATTTTTTCCTGGTTTAGGGCAGTTAGTGCAAGGGCGTATTTTAGCGGCTATATTTTTTGCACTCGCTATTATAATAAGTTACGCACTAATTTATGTGCTTGTAGGCTTTGTACTTGTGCCTATTATTTACTTATGGTCGATCATTGACGCAGCGCGTTATAGATCGCGAAGTTAACGGTTTTAAAGTTGAGTAAAATAGCGCCCATGTGGCGCTATTTTACTTTATATGTCCTGTGGTTTACGGGCGTTTACGTATATAATTACGCAATTAAAGATTTACAGGCAAACCCTATGGAATATCAATTTATTCGCGACCCTATTAGTGGGCTACGTATTAAAATAAGCAGTGAACACGCTATTATTGGTCGCTGGCTAAACGAAGAAATAGGCAAAGACAAAGTAGCCATGGTGCAAGCGCTTATTGCATCGGTAAGTTCAAGCTATGAGCCGCTAACGCTAAAAGGCCAAGAAATAGATTTAATATTAACGAAAGACGAAGCATTATTTGAAGCCCATGCACTTCATCAAGACAGCGAAGACCTAATAGCGTATCAAGATGACGATTTAGCGCTTGAAGAAAATGGTTTAAGTAGTGGTTGTGGCTTTGAAGATTTCATTGATTTAATTGATTCATGGCATGAGTTTACGACGTCACGATAAACATAACTAGCACACTAATAAAAATATACAGCAATGCACAATCAGCATTTTATCTGTATTATTACACCAACGAAAATTACGCCAACCAAAACGACAGGAATTGATATGTCTGCCAATTTAAACAAGCTAGTAGTGATGCTAGAAATGCAAAACGCCATGAATACTAAAGTACATGAGCAATGGTTTACTCAAGGGTTTGAATGGTACCGCGCTATTTGGGTTGAGTGTGCTGAAATGCTAGATCATCATGGTTGGAAATGGTGGAAAAAACAAACACCAGATACTGAACAAGTTATTTTAGAGTTGGTTGATATTTTTCATTTTGGTCTATCGCTTAGAATTGACGGCGAAACTAGCTACGAAGACTTAGCAAAGCAACTTGAAACTGAGCTTAGTAATGCTCAACAAGCTGATGACTTTAAACAAACACTAGAGATATTAGCGGCGTCTGCTGTTGCTGATAAAACGTTTAATGCAGGTGCTTTTGCCGGCTGTATGGCGCAAATAGGTATGGATATTGATGATTTATATCGCGGCTACGTAGGTAAAAATACGTTAAACTTTTTCCGCCAAGATCACGGTTACAAAGATGGTAGCTATATTAAAGAATGGAATGGGCAAGAAGATAACGAGCATTTAGTTGAAGTAGTTAAAAGCCTTGATACAGAACATGCAGATTTTGCAAAGTTAGTATATCAAGGGCTAGAAGCGCGTTACCCAAAAATTTAAGTCACGTAAGTTGAGTTAGATAATCTTACGATAGTCGGTAACACTTAGGTAATCGGCTATTTCGTTATGTGGTTGTTGGCTATCTGGGTTAGCAACTGCAAGTAAGTGCTCAATGCCGTATTCTCGTGCGGCATTCAAAACCGGCACACTGTCATCTACAAACAAAGTGCGCTGCTTATTAAACCCTAAGTCTTTTTGTACTTGGTGCCACAAACTTTGTTGCTCTTTACTTACTCCATATTCATGAGTAGACACTACGCCATCTAGGTAGTTATCAATCGCTGTATGCTCAAATTTAAGCATGACACTCTCAGGGTGGGCGTTGGTAAGTAAAATTAACTCTTTGCCTGCTTTTTTAAGCTCAGTTAAAAAATGAGGTACGTCTTCGCGCATTTTAATTAAATGCTGAGACTCTCGTTTAAGCTCCATTATAGGCAAGCTTAATTGCTGCTCCCAATAATCTAAACAATACCACTGTATTTGACCGCTCACAGCTTGATAGCGTTTTAAAATATCTGCTTTAGCTGCATCTAGGCTAATGCCCCTTGCTAATGCGTGTTGCGCAGGAATAACGTTAAGCCAAAAATGACTGTCGTAATGTAAATCGAGTAATGTTCCATCCATGTCGAGCAAAACGGTATCGATTTTTGACCAATTTAACATAGGAATTTCAACTTATAAGGTTTATTATTGAACTAACTGCCATGATAGCAAATTAACGCCAATGACACAGAAAAAGCACCCAACACCACCACAAATCCTCAGTAACAATGTTGTCGCTAAAAGCCGCCTGTTTACTGTGGAGTCTTTAGAGCTAAAGTTTTCTAATAACGAAGAGCGTCAGTATGAGCGAATTCGCGGCGGTGGCCGGGGAGCAGTGATGATTGTTCCGTTAAGTGCAGACAACGAATTACTACTTGTACGTGAATACTGTGCGGGCACAAACGATTACCAGTTAGGTTTTCCTAAAGGCTTAATCGATCCGGGCGAAACGCCAGAGCAAGCTGCTAACAGAGAGCTTAAAGAAGAAATTGGCTTTGGTGCTGAGTATTTTAAACCATTAAGAACAGTAACAATGGCGCCGAGTTACTTTAATGCCACTATGCATATTTTATTTGCTAAGCAATTATACCCACAAACCCTTATTGGCGACGAACCAGAGCCGCTTGTTGTTGTTAAGTGGCCATTAACTCAGTGGCAGTCATTATTAGACCAAGAAGATTTTACCGAAGCACGCAGTGTTGCAGCTTTGCTATTATTAGATAAGTATTTAGCGTCTGGAGCTGCCGATGAATAAATTAATCGAACCGTGTATTGAATTAGCTGAGCGTGCTGGCGATGCAATTATGGCCATTTATAAAAAAGGCGATATTGGCCAACAAGAGAAATCAGATAATACGCCTGTTACCAAAGCTGACTTAGCAGCAAATGACGTACTGGTTGCTGGATTAAAAGTCTTAGCGCCCGATATCCCAATTATGTCGGAAGAAACACCTATACCTGCACTTGCCGACAGACAGGACTGGCAGCGTTATTGGTTACTCGATCCGATGGATGGTACAGGCGAATTTATTTTAGAAAGTGGCGACTTTGCAGTAAACATTGCATTGATTGAAAATAATCATCCTGTGCTTGGCGTTATTCATTGGCCTGCAAAAGGTGTGACTTATTTTGCTACAGCTAAAAATGGTGCCTTTAAACGTGAAAACTCAATTGATAAGCAAATATCTGTAGCGCCGCCAGAGAACTTGACGCTTGCAGTGAGCCGCCGCCAAAAAATAGAAGCGGTGAGTCAGTATTTAAATAGTCAGTTTACAACTATTGCTATTGGCTCGTGCTCATTAAAAGCTTGTACTGTTGCAGAAGGTAAAGCAGATTGTTTTTTAAGAATTGGTCCAACGGGAGAGTGGGATACAGGTGCTTCACAAGTTATTGTTGAAGAAGCCGGTGGTTGTATTACCGATGCAGAATTTAACCCGCTAACGTACAACCAACGCGAGAGTACTGAGAACCCTGACTTTATAGTGATGGGGCATCCAGACTGGGAATGGCAAAAAATGATTAATCCGCATCAAAGGTTGAGCGCAGAATAGCAATTTGATTGCTTTTTGTTCGGTTGAACAACTTTAATTAGTTTAGGCCTTGCATTAAATGTTTATTCCTATATAGTAGCGCTCTCTTCAAGGCAGGCTCGTAAATATTACGAAAATGTTTTAAAGAAATTACAGGCGCGGGATGGAGCAGTCTGGTAGCTCGTCGGGCTCATAACCCGAAGGTCGTCGGTTCAAATCCGGCTCCCGCAACCAATTTTTTATAAGATTTGGTTACTGTAAACTCTAGCTTAAGAGATAAAATAAAGTAGTCGATAGACTTAAAATACACAGGCGCGGGATGGAGCAGTCTGGTAGCTCGTCGGGCTCATAACCCGAAGGTCGTCGGTTCAAATCCGGCTCCCGCAACCAATTCTTTAATTGGAAGCCAAGTTGTAATGTAAGCAACTTTAAACAAGTCTACAAATTTCAGGCGCGGGATGGAGCAGTCTGGTAGCTCGTCGGGCTCATAACCCGAAGGTCGTCGGTTCAAATCCGGCTCCCGCAACCACTGAAATTAAATACATAAAAAGCTAAAACAAAATCGCACTCTTTATCGAGTGATTTTTTGCGTCTGCAGTTTAATTAATTCCTATAATTATAAAACTCACCGTTACTACGCAAAATACTCTGCATAAGTAAGCGAAGGTCGTCGGTTCGCTTTTTACAAACTCAAGCTCCCGCAACCACTGAAATTAAATACCTAAAAAGCTAAAACAAAATCGCACTCTTTATCGAGTGATTTTTTGCGTCTGCAGTTTAATAAATTCTTATAATTATAAAACTCACCGTTACTGCGCAAAACACTTTGCACAAGTAAGCGAAGGTCGTCGGTTCGCTTTTTACAAACTCAAGCTCCCGCAACTACTGAAATTAAATACCTAAAAAGCTAAAACAAAATCGCACTCTTTATCGAGTGATTTTTTGCGTCTGCAGTTTAATTAATTCCTATAATTATAAAACTCACCGTTACTACGCAAAATACTCTGCATAAGTAAGCGAAGGTCGTCGGTTCGCTTTTTACAAACTCAAGCTCCCGCAACTACTGAAATTAAATACCTAAAAAGTTAAAATAAAATAGCACTCTTTATCGAGTGATTTTTTACGTCTGCAGTTTAATAAATTCTTATAAATTTAAACCCACTGTTACTGCGCAAAATACTCTGCATAAGTAAGCGAAGGTCGTCGGTTCGCTTTTTATAAACTCAAGCTCCCGCAACCACTGAAATTAAATATCTAAAAATTTAAAACAAAATCGCACTCTTTATCGAGTGATTTTTTGTGTCAGCAGTTTGATAAAATACCTTATATTCTGCTTTATTTAATGACTTTACTCTAATATCTGTGACGTTTAACAAATAACTTATTTTTTAAAAAAGAGTATTTTATGTTAAAACGGTTAAAAGATTTTAAGTAACAATACACATCACATGACAGAACTTTATCACTGGTTTGATTTAATAGGCATTGCGGTGTTTGCTGTGTCGGGCACTTTGCTAGCGTACGAAAAAAAAATGGATGGCTTTGGAGTCGTAGTTTTAGCGACGGTAACTGCTATTGGTGGTGGTACAGTGCGAGATCTAATTTTAGATGTTCCTGTGTTTTGGTTACACGATCAAAGTTACTTTTTTGCCATACTAGCTTCAGTATTTGTTACAACACGCCTTATAAATAAACAAAAGCCGATACCTCATTATATTTTACAAACAGCGGATGCGTTTGGTTTAGCTTTTTTTGCAGTAATGGGGGCGCAAAAAGCGCAGCTTGTTGGTATGCCTGATATGACAGCGGTAATTATGGCTGTAATTACAGGCTGCTTTGGTGGATTAATTCGAGATGTGCTTGCACGCGAGATCCCTATGCTATTAAAAGGTGAGCTTTACGCTATTACCTGTATAGCGGGTGGCACTGTTTATACGCTTGGCATTAGTTTTTCGTTAGTAACCGAAATGGCGATGGTATTAGGTATGTTAATGACCTTATTACTTCGTTTAGCTGCTATAAAATGGCAAATCACATTACACGTTTTTAAATATCCTGACTAAACTGGTGTAATCACACCATTTACTAGGATAAGGAATGTCGTTAGCTCGTATATTTTCTCGTGCTCAAGTGGGTATAAATGCCCCTGAAGTTATTGTAGAAGTTCACCTAGGAAATGGTTTACCCGCTTTTCATATAGTAGGCCTGCCCGAAGCGTCCGTTAAAGAATCAAAAGATAGAGTACGTAGCGCACTCGAAAACTCACAATTTGGTTTTCCCGATCAACGAATAACTGTAAATTTAGCCCCTGCCGATTTGCCAAAAGATGGCGGACGGTTTGATCTTGCTATTGCGGTGGGTATTTTAGTCGCCTCTGGGCAAATAGTGTGTCCTGATATTCACAAGTACGAGTTTTATGGTGAGCTTGCTCTTAATGGTGAGGTGCGTGGTGTAAACGCTATTTTACCTTCGGTACTTGCTGCAAAAGAGCAAGATCGTTGCTGCTTTTTACCTATTGCAAACGACAGCCTAGCAAGCCTAGTTAATGGCGTTAAACGCAAAGCCGTAAGCTCTATTCAAGAAGTGTGGGGGGATTTACTTAATCAACAACCCTTACCATTAAATATAGAGTATCCCGACTGCACACAAGCCCCTGACTTTTTACTTGATTTAAGCGATGTGAAAGGTCAGCCCGGTGCAAAGCGAGTACTCGAAATTGCTGCAGCTGGCGGGCATAATTTATTATTTTTAGGTCCACCAGGCACTGGTAAATCAATGCTTGCTCAGCGAATGGCAACTATAATGCCTACTATGTCGGACGATGAAGCTATTTCGACTGCCGCGCTTTACTCCATTATTGGGCAATCCATAGATTTAACTAATTGGCGACAGCGGCCATTTCGTAATCCGCATCATACATGCTCAGCTGTTGCTTTAGTGGGTGGCTCTTCAAACCCGAAGCCCGGTGAAATTTCATTGGCGCATAATGGCGTACTTTTTTTGGACGAATTACCGGAGTTCGAGCGTAAGGTGCTTGATTCACTGCGTGAGCCAATGGAGACCGGCACGGTTACTATTTCACGTGCAGCAAGGCAAATGGAGTTTCCGGCGCAGTTTCAGCTTATTACAGCATTAAATCCAAGCCCAACAGGGAGCCATACTGATAAGCGGGCAACTCCCGATCAAGTTATGCGTTATTTATCGCGAGTATCAGGACCTTTTATTGACCGTATTGATTTGCAAATAGAACTGCCTCGTCTAACGAGCGTTGAACTACAAAGTACTCAGCCAGAGGAAAGTAGTGCTGAGGTTAGAGCAAGAGTTGAAGCGGCTTATTACCTACAGCTAAAACGCCAAGGTAAGGTTAATGCGAGGCTTAATAATAAAGAAATGAGTGTGCACTGTGTACTGGCGCCAGCAGAGTTGCAGTTTTTAGCTAGAGCAAGCGAGAAGTTATCTTTATCGCCACGCTCTTACCATAGAGTAATTAAGGTGGCGCGTACAATTAGTGATTTAAAAGGCGCTGAAAACATTAGTTTAAATGAGCTTAAAGAAGCACTTAATTACCGCGCATTTGAGCGCCTTATTGCGCAATTAACTAAGTATTAAATAGAAAGCATATAGCCTTTACCGCGAACGGTAACAATACGTTTTTGATCTTTTTCGTCATTTAATTTTTTACGTAAACGACCAATAAGCACATCAACAGTACGATCGTTTGGGCTCCAATCGGGCTGGCCTATTTCTTCTGATATTTTTTCACGGGATGTGGCTTTACCTGCATTACTAATTAAGCAAATAAGCACTTTATGTTCGGCTTCAGTTAAGCGTGACTCAACGCCCGCAGCAGTAATTAGTGTGCGGTTATCGGGGTGAAGCTTAAAGTCAGCATATTCTATAAATTCTTCGCTTTCGTCGTCTTCTAGGTTAACGGCAACACGCTTATAGAGCGCGCGCATGCGAAGTTCTAACTCAAGTAAATCGACAGGCTTACAAATATAGTCATCAGCACCTTGTGCAAGGCCTGCAATACGATCGGCTTGGGAGTCACGACTCGATAATACAATAACGCCAATATCGGTAAGTGTGTTTAATTCTTTTGCCAGCTGAAGCCCATCACGCTTTGGCAAAACAATGTCAATTATGGCTAATGATATAGCACCGCGCAGGTTTACCCGCTGCCTTACAATGTTAAGTGCATCAGCGCCAGTTGGGTCTACCTCTATTGTAAATTCGGTATCTGCAAAGTGATTTTGGATGCGTTTAACGAGTAGTTCATCGTCTTCAACCAATAAAACATTAATAGCCATAGTACTTTATTTTGAATGCTTATAGCTCTGTATGGTAGCACCATTAGGTAAATGCTGAGAAGGGGGTTTATTAGTTTTAAGTAACTTAATATTTCAAAGGTGTATAAGACGTTATTAGAGGATGAGGTTAGCACCTTTAAACTAATTAAAAGGTGCTAAATAATTAATACTACTATTAATAAATCTGTATTAAGTCGTTATTTTAAAGGTTCAGGCTCAGTCATTTTTATACATTGAGTCCCACCATTGAGGTTCATCTTTTAGCTTTTTATCAAAGTATGCGAGCATGGTGTTCCACCAATCAAATCGTTTATCGCGTGCAAAAATTTGGTGGTCGGCGCCTTTGTATTCGATTAACTCTACGTCCTTATTAAGCAGTTTAAGCGCAGTGTACATTGTTAAGCTTTCGCCAACAGGTACATTGGTATCACTATCACCATGAAGAAGTAGCATAGGTGTTGTTACTTTGTCGGCATGAAACACAGGGCTGTGCTTGCTGTAAAGCTCAGGGTTATTCCACGGAAAGCTATTTTTTGATGCTTCGCCAGAATATAAGTAGCCCCACCAACCTTCACCCCAATACGAGGTAATATTAGAAATACCCGCATGAGCTATTGAAGCACTAAATATATCGGTTTTAGTTGCCAATAACATGGTCATGAAGCCACCGTATGATGCCCCTAAATTTCCTACCTTTTCACTATCAACATAGTTGTATTTCTTTAAAAAGGCTTGCGTGCCTTCGATAATATCGTCTGCAGTGTAGTCGCCCCAGGCATTAACATGCTGCGCTGAAAACTTTTGTCCAAACCCTGTTGCGCCAGTAGGCTGTACTACATAAACAACGTAGCCATTTTCTGCCCATAAGTTAAACGGATAACGACCTGTAAAACCACGCGTAACTGGTGAAGTGCCGCCGTAGTAATACACGAGCGCCGGGTGCTTTTTAGTTTTATCTAAGTTGCTAGGAATATAAACGCGGCCAGTGATTTCGACACCATGTTTATTTTTAAAATTAAACTCTTCTAATGTAGGGAGTCGTGTATTTGCATAGCTACTTGGTTTTGAATCCCATATTAAATCTGTTTTATTTTTACTTACGTTAAGGCGCTTTAGCTGTTGTGGCGCTAAAGCGTTAGTGCCACTTAATAAAATTTCGGTATTACGGTCGTGTGAGTAACTAAATTGTTCAACAATATCCAATCCTGTATTTAACTTTTTAAAGCGCTGTTTACTTAAATCAAATAGGTAAAGTGGTTGAGTGTCTTGCTCTGTTGCTTTAATGAGCGCATCGCCGTTTTCTAAAACGTGCAGTTGGCCAATAGCAGAATCGAATTGTTTACTGAGTGCTTTTACGTTTTTACCGCCTTCAGTAAGTAGGTAAAGTTGCCCGTCGTAGTTATTAGCAAGCATTGCTTTTGGTAGAGCTCTGCCTGCGCCATTTTTAAAGTCAGGGCCTGCAACTACATAAATATCTTTATTTGCGTATTTAGCTAAATTAAACGTTTTGAATTTACCAAGCGATGAAAGCTTGTTTGATTTTAAATCGAGTTCGACTAACTCTGTTTCAGGGTGGGTTGATGCTTGCATTGCCATTACTGGGCGGCTCATTAATATTTTGCCACGGTTACTATTTGAATCTTCAAGGCTGTAAGAAAGAGGACCTTGGCTAAGTGCTTTTGTTAAACCACTTTTAGTATCAAGCATGTAAATTTGGCTGGTGGTACGTGCATACGACCAACGATCTTGTAGACCTTTATAGTGCTTGGTTAAGCTGTTAGTGCTCTCAGGTGATTTAGACCAGCTAAACAAAAGACTGGTGTCGTTATAAAAGGTAAAGCCATTGGCTCCTTCTAAATCGTTTGCTAATGTTTTTATTGAGAAGTTTTTACGGCTAAGTTGTTTAAGCTCACCATTTAACAAATACACTAAATATTGGTTATCTGGACTCCAAATAATGTTACTTGGTTGGCCTGCTTCGAAGCGATAAAGCGTTTGATTATCTGAATCTTTAAGTACAGTAACTGTATTTGCTTGGTTTTGTGTTTTATCGCTATAAGTGCGAGTAGTAGTAACGTACTGCTTAGCATTAGGTGCGAGTGATAATTGGCTGATTGTAGGGGCATCAAACAATTGTTTTGCAGATAAGCGTTTTGTTTTTGAGGCGCTAAGCGTAATTTTATCAACGTCGCTTTTAGGTGCAAAATCAAGCATTACATCGTGCCAATTAGCTACTTGTTGGGCTACTATTAAAATAGAGTGAGTACTGTTATTTAAAGCTAACTTATAGCTATTTTTATCGCCTGTTTGTAGTTCGCCATTAATAAATAACTGACCTTGCTCAATCCCTTTTAAGGTAAGCGTACCTTGTGTAAAGCGGGTAGTTTCAATATTAAATTTTAGTGCCTGTAACCCACCTAAAGTGAGCGCATTGATTTTATTAAACGGCTGCCAGTTTTGTTTTTTCCCAAATACAGAAAAACTATCTGAGTCTGCTTGTAGTTGCGGCAATAGGTTGTTAATAATCGCACTGCCATGAGGTGTCTGAAAAGGCTTTAACTGCATATCTTCGGCAAGTGGGCCGATAAACTGAATTTTTGATTTATCCAATGGTGCAGCTATTGCAGCAAAGCTTAAGCTGCTAAGCGTCAAAAGAGTCGCTGCGTACTTAAATAGCTTATTTTGATGACACCATGGTGCGCTAAATTTCATTATTATGCCTATTATTATTGGAAGTTTGGCCAAATATAGCATGTATTGATACCATGCTCACATATCCAATATAGAGGAGAGAAAGTGACTTTACTGATAGTTTATATGGTAGTGGCGATTGTTATTTCGTTTTTATGTTCTGTGATGGAGGCTGTGTTATTAAGTATTTCGCCCAGCTATGTTGCATCACTTAGGAAAGATCATCCTGAGCTTGCTAAACAGCTCGAAAAACTTAAAAACAATATAGATCAGCCTTTAGCTGCTATTTTAACTTTAAATACGGTTGCCCATACTGCGGGTGCTGCTGGGGTAGGCGCACAGGCAGCTGTCGTGTTTTCCGATGCGGCTGTAGGTATTGCATCAGCCATTATGACATTCCTCGTATTAATTCTTTCTGAAATTATTCCTAAAACCTTGGGGGCTAATTACTGGCGAGCTCTAACGCCAAGTGTTACTTACGCTTTGAGGTTTTTAGTTATATTGCTAAAGCCTTTTGTATGGTTTGCACAAAAGCTAACAAATTTAATGGGTCCAAAGCACGATGAGGCATACTATATTCGTCAAGAGATAGAGGCAATGGCTGATATAGGTACGGAGTCGGGTGCATTACATCAGGATGAGTCCGAAATAATTCGTAATTTATTGCATTTTAGACATGCAAAATTATGCGACTTAATGACGCCTCGAACTGTAATTTTTAAAATCCACAAAGACTTAACAGTAAATCAGTATTTAAACGATCACGGCTCGTCGTCATTTTCTCGTATATTGGTATTTGATAAAGACAGCGACGATATTGTTGGGTTTGTGCATAAAAACGATATTATGCTGGCATTTCACCGTTTAGGTACCGATTACAAAATTAGCAAATTGATTAAGCCTATTTATACGGTGCCGAGTTCTCAAAATGTATCGTCGTTACTGCAAACTCTTTTAACAAAGCGCACGCATATATGCCTAGTTGTAGATGAGTACGGTGACGTGCAAGGTATTGTAACGCTAGAGGATATGATTGAAGCTTTAATGGGGCTAGAGATTGTAGATGAGCGTGACCAATCTACTAATATGCGCGCAGTAGCAAGGCAGCGTTGGCACAAACGTTTAGCAAGCAGTGCGCATATAGTCAGTGAAGAAGATAAACACACTCGGGGTGATAATTAGTTAACCAGCCCCGATTAAATATTAATACCGCTTTAAGCGGGGCTGCCATCAGTTTTCAGCCAATCTTTAGCCCAAGATATAAATTCGTTTTGTGGTTTAGGGCGGCTAAATAAAAAACCTTGTATGGCTAGTTTTCTTCTATAATGCCTTAAATAAACGAGCTCTTCTGGTCGTTCAACACCTTCTGCTACTAAGTCTAAATTATCTTTACTCGTAATATTAAATAACGAACTTACGACCACTTGAGAAAATAAATCTGTTTCTATATGGCTAATAAGTGAACGGTCTATTTTAATTTCAGTAAAAGGAAGATTTCGAAGCTGATTCATATTAGTAAAACCAACACCAAAGTCGTCTAGCGATATACCAAAGCCATGCATTCTTAATCTGTTTAGTGTTTCTAATTGCATGAGGCTTGAGAGTGCATGTTGTTCTGTTATTTCTATAATTATATTACTAGGCGTGAGTTGGTTTAATTCTAAAATGAGCAGTAATTTATTAGGGCAGTTTAAGTCGTCGAGCTGAGTTGGCGATAAATTAAATGCCATTTTAAAATCATGACCTAGTTGCGCTTTCATATTTTTGAATTCGCTGGTGGCCTTTTCAAAAAGAGAAAATGTAATTTGATTAATTAAGTTGTGTTGTTCGGCAGTGTTTATAAAACGGTTAGGTAAAATAATATTGCCGTCTTTACTTGATAAAATACGTGCTAAGACTTCAACGCTTTCAATTTTATTGTTATCAGCGTTTATTTTTGGTTGGTAAAAAGGCGTTATTTCATCGTTTTTTAATGCATCAATAAGCTCATCTTTTGAAATGGCCGACTCTTTTAATAAAGTGTGGCTGTTTAATTGCGCCACTTTAATAAGTAACCTACTAACCTGAGACAGTTGCACTGGCTTTGAAATATTACCAATGAGGTGAGCGTTATGTTGTTTCGCGAGATTGGCAGCTAAGCTAATAACTTTATGGTCCATTTCAGAAACAATTATAATACCGCCTTGATAATGTAACTCTCCTAAGTGGCGGATTAGTTCCATGCCGTCCATTTCGGGCATATTGAGATCAGTAAAAACAGCATCAAAGTAGTTAACATCTTCTTTTACTTTTTCAAGAGCTTCTTTTGCATTCAGGCACGTAGTTATAGTGTTAGACATACCCAATTCGTTAAGTATAGCTTCCATAACGATCAAAATTGCTTTTGAATCGTCAACAACTAAAATATTAGGCACTATTTTGTCCACTGTTATCCCTTTCAATGTATCGCTTGGAGTTACTATAAAAGTAGTAGTGTTTTTTTATTTTGTCAGTATCAAATACTTTTATTTTGAAAATAGTTACCTAGCACCTTCACTCGTGTTTTTAAGCTGATTAGGTATACTAGCGCCATTATTTTAAACGGTCTTAATTATGATAAGAATAGATCTTACTTTAGCCGAGCAACCATTTTCGCTTATGGTGTCTGGGCAAAAAATTGTGCAAGTGTTTCATGGACAACAAGCCATTACCTTTGATAACCCTCGTGAAAACTATTATCAGTTTACTTACGACAACAAAGTAATTGGTATTGATACTGGAGCGGCGGAAGAGCAAAGTATTTCGCTTTTTGTGGATGAGCAATTTGCAACACAGCTTGCGCTACCAGCACCTACAAATGGCTCACCTAAAAAAGGCTTTTTAGGCCTGGCTGCATTAGGCTTTAAGCTTTTTAAAAGTGCTAAGGTCATTAAAGTAGTGCTTGCGGGGGCTTCTGTTGCAGGCTATGCGTGGTTATTTAGTATTGAATTTGCACTGATGCTAATTGGTTGCTTAGTCGTACACGAGTACGGCCATGTGCGAGCAATGAAATACTTTGGCATAAAAACCAAAGGTATTTACTTAATCCCATTTGTAGGTGGGCTCGCTGTAAGTGACGACAAAATAACAACTCGTTGGCAAGATGTCGTTATATCATTAATGGGACCCGCATTTGGTTTAATTACCTCGGTACTGGGTGTCGTTTTATATTACGCCACCGAGATGGAAATATTTGCAGGTGTGGCAGTTCTTAGTGCGTTATTAAATTTATTTAACTTGTTACCTATTTTACCGCTTGATGGCGGGCATGTATTAAAAAGTATTAGCTTTTCAATGCGTTCATGGATTGGTTTAAGTGTATGTTTACTCGGTGTACTGTTTGGTTTATGGCTGAGCTACACATTTGGCTTAATGTTACTGGTATTCTTTTTGTTTGTAGGTGCGCTGGAAATTGTATTTGAATGGCGAGGCCGTCACTATTCACATTTAATGCCACTAGATAAATATGGCCAAGGTTTTTCAGCGGTTATGTATGCAATTGTAGTAGCTGGGCATGTAGCTGTAATGATGCACTTTGCCGATTCGGAAAATCCAATATTGAGCCTGCCGATGACTATTTTATCGAGCTAGTATTTTTATTTTTTCTAACTAAATAAGTTAGTTTTTTGCATTAATATTTTATTTTTCGACTTTTATGTTGATTTATTGTTAATTGAATTCTAGTGTAATATAAATTAGAACAATCTTAGCGGATCAACTGGATGTTATTTAGAAAGGAAGCTGTCGCTCAGCAAAGTGAGCGTTTAACTGGTGTGATTACGCTAGCACAACCACTATCAATAAAACTTATCGTATTTGTTTTGGTATGTATTGCGATTGTAGTGATAAGCTTTTTATTTACAGCAGAGTATTCCCGCAAGGAAACAGTACGGGGGTTTTTAATACCCAATAAAGGGATAATCCAAACCTTTGCTAGTCAAGGTGGTATGATTGAGCTGCTATTTGTACAAGAGGGTGATGCCGTTACTAAAGGTCAGCCGT
The DNA here is from genome assembly GCF_015864475.1 of Pseudoalteromonas sp. SWXJZ10B. Lineage (NCBI taxonomy): Bacteria > Pseudomonadati > Pseudomonadota > Gammaproteobacteria > Alteromonadales > Pseudoalteromonadaceae > Pseudoalteromonas > Pseudoalteromonas sp. SWXJZ10B. The sequence continues at coordinate 199,352 of NZ_JADYXD010000007.1, read as the reverse complement.
TGGCGACCATTATTGTGCAGCAAAATAACAGCCAAGGCATAGCCTTGAGTACCCAGCTTGTTGAGCAGCTAAGTATGCAAATACAGTTGCTCAATGATGAGATAACACAAAACCTTACCCTACAAAAGCAAGAGTCACTTAACTTGCACGCGCAAAAACGTGCACTTACTAATGAGCAAGCTGCATTACAAAGTCAACTTGCTCTAGCTGATGAAAAATTAGGGCTACTTAACCGCCAACAAAGCAACCTTAATCAACTTAATAAAAATGGCTTTTTATCAAACATCGAGCGAGAGCAACAGCAGCAAGCCCTCTTAGATGCTAAGCAAGAAAAACAAAACCTAGCGCGCTTGCTTATGCAGCAAGAAAATCAATTAAGTCAACTTAGTTTTAATATTGCTAACGTGCCCCAGCAGTATACTTTGCGTATAAATAGTCTTAAGCGCCAACAAGCGGATATTCAAAACCAGCTCACACAAATTAAAAGTAACTATCAATATTCCATAACAGCCAGTAACAGCGGTGTTGTTACTGGCATTCAAGTGGTTGAAGGCGAAACACTTACCCAAGCCAAACCACTGTTGCATATTATTCCCGAAGGCTCAGAGCTAGTAGCAGAGTTGCTGCTACCAACACGTTCAGCAGGCTTTATACAACTAGGTAACGATACGCGCCTGCGTTTTGATGCTTTCCCTTACCAACGCTTTGGTTTTATTAACAGCAAAATTATCCGCATCGACAAGGCGCTCATTACTCCAAATGAAATACGCCTGCCTATTACCCTGCAAGAGCCAGTGTACCGTTTGCGAGCGACACTCAGCCAACAACAAATGCAGGCCTATGGTAAGGCGTTTGAGTTGAAAAGTGGCATGTTGTTTGAGGCAGATATTATGTTGGAGCAGCGCACATTAATCGAGTGGTTACTAGAGCCACTGTACAGCCTAAAAGGGCGCGTAAGTTAAGTGTAGCGTTTTATAAAATAAAGAAAAATTTGAAAGTTTTGGTGGTTTGCTAAATGCAAACAACCGAAAAAGACGGCCAGCTTTAGTTAACTTTAGCGAGCAGCTAAAGCTAGCCTATTAATCGCTCACCTTTATTGAAGGGGAGCATATTAACAACCCGATGACTTAACTAAAAAGCATCGGATTTATGGAGTATAACATTATGCGTGAATTAAATGTAAATGAACTTAAAGAAGTAAGTGGTGGTCCATTCCCCCTGTTTGTAGCAATAGCAGTCTATGGAGAAGTTGCAAGCTTTGCTGCAATCATTAGTGGTATAGCAACTTATAATGCAATTAGAAAATAGGAGGGTCTTGCAATGAGAGAATTAACAAGTAATGAAATACAAGAAATAAATGGTGGCCCACTACCTTTTATTATTGCTGGTCTATATGCTAGCTCGTCGATTACTGCAGGCGGTTTGGCTACTGCAATTGGGATTGGAGCTGGTTTTGGTGCAATTGTAGGTGGTATAGCTGCAGTATATCATAACGCCGCTGAGTAATTATAATAGAGGGGATAGAAGGGGATTTATTCCCTTCTTTATTTAAAATGAAGCTATCCGCGATCGTATCAATTTTTGCAATGTGTTCTTTGATAGTCCTAGGGTCTGTATATGTAATTATAAAAGACGTAAATTTGCTGCTTAGTGATAATGTAATTTCATACGGTGAGCTAGCTTTCTTTACTGTAACTCTTGGGTTTTCTTTAGCTATTCTAACGGGTATATATAAAAATAAAAAATGGGCGTTATATATTTTTATCTCTATGGTTTTCTTTATGGGAGGTAATTTTATTATTTTAAGATTAAGCCTCAATGGTGCCTTAGAGCTAGTTGATTTTTGGATTATTACTTGTACTTTGGGTGTCTCCGCGATAGTAATACGAGTTATGCTGAAGTTAGATTCAATGGCTATTTTCTCAAAAAATGAGCTTGATTAATAAAATGTTGTTTGACTAAGGTAATTATGAACTCTGCAAATGGACTTATAACTTTTTCATTCTCAAAACCAGTCCCAGTGATTCTCCAATCCGAAATAGCCGAATGCGGCCTTGCCTCAATGGCTATGGTGGCATGTTATCGCGGTCATAAGCTGGATATGCCTGCCATGCGAAAACGCTTTTCGGCTAATCTAAAGGGTATGAACTTACAGCAGTTGATTGAGCTAGGTGATAATTTAGGGCTAGCTAGCCGTGCGCTACAATGCCCGCTTGATGAAGTTCATAAACTGCAAACGCCGTGTATATTGCACTGGGATATGAATCACTTTGTGGTATTGACCAAAGTCTCTGGTAAAGGATCTTCAACTAAGTTTGCTATAAACGACCCAGCTGTTGGTAAACGCAGTTTAAATAGTAATGAGTTTAGTAAACACTTTACCGGTATTTGTTTAGAGCTGACTCCAACCAGTCAGTTTGAAGCCAAACAAGAACAAGCACAGATGAAGTTTACCCAACTTTGGAGCTCAATGAAGGGCTTAAAAGCAGGGCTAATAAAACTGATTGCGTTGTCACTGGTATTGCAATTATTTGCTTTGATGACCCCTTATTATATGCAGTGGGTGGTGGATGAAGTACTCATTAGTTTTGATGAATCGTTATTAACGGTACTTGCCATGGGTTTTGCTCTGATTGCGATAATTTCAGTGGTGACTAATGCGGTACGAAGTTGGCTAATTTTACGGCTTTCGAGTTTGCTCAATATGCAAATGGGCGTGAATTTGCTCAGGCACTTATTGCGCTTGCCAATGAACTATTTTGAGTCCCGCCATATTGGCGATATTGTCTCGCGCTTTGGCTCATTAGCGCAAATACGGGAGCGCATAACTACAGGGTTTGTAGAAACACTGGTCGATGGCGTAATGGGCATTACCGTATTGATTATGATGCTAATTTATTCGCTAAAACTCACTGCGGTAGTTGTTGGTGCAATTGTACTGTATACCTTGGTACGTTTAGCGCTGTATCGTCCACTACATCAAGCCACCGAAGAAATGATTCAATCATCTGCCAAAGAGCAATCGAACTTTTTAGAAAATATTCGGGGTATGCAAACTATAAAATTGTTTGGTAATGAATCGCAGCGCCAAGGAATTTGGCAAAACCGTTATGCAGAGGTAATAAACAGTGAAATTCGTTTAGGGCGTTTAAACATTAGCTTTGATTCATTTAACAAGCTGTTATTTGGCCTTGAAAATGTATTAGTGATTTACTTTGCTGCATTACTAGTTATGAGCAATAGCTTGTCTATTGGTATGGTACTGGCGTTTATTGCTTATAAAAACCAGTTAACCAGCCGCTTTGCCAACTTAATTGAACAAATCATTCAATTCAAAATGATGCGCTTACACTTAGACCGTATTGCAGATATAGCACTCACGAAACAAGAAGCTAATCGTGACGGTGAAATGGCCTATACAGGTGATGACGAAGGTAAAGTGAGAGGTCAGCTTACGCTCGAAAATATTTGCTTTAGTTACAGTGAAGAGCAAGTGCCGATTTTAAACAATGTTAATTTAACGCTGAATTCCGGTGACTCGATTGCGATTACGGGTCCGTCAGGTGCGGGTAAAACTACGTTGATGAAAATAATGCTAGGGTTATTACAGCCAACCTCAGGGACTGTGTTGCTTGATGGCAAAGATATTACTCAGCTTGGCCTTAAAAACTACCGCAAACAAATAGCTGCAGTAATGCAGGATGACACACTGTTAGCTGGCTCAATCGCTGATAACATCAGTTTTTTTGACCCACAGCCGAATTATTTAAAAATAGAGACGTGTGCTCGTCATGCGGCTATTCATGATGATATTACCAAAATGACTATGGGCTATAACTCATTAGTTGGGGACATGGGATCAAACTTATCGGGCGGGCAGGTACAGCGTTTACTTCTTGCTCGCTCATTGTATCAATCGCCCTGCGTGTTGTTTATGGATGAAGCAACTAGTCATTTAGATAAAGACAACGAAGCGAAAATAAGTGAACAAATTCAGCACTTACCCATCACGCGGATTATGATTGCTCATCGCCAAGAAACCATTAACATGGCCAGCAAAGTCTATCAACTGAAAGAGGGTAGGTTGGTGGAGCTACAACAGCAGAACGAGAGTGCATAAAATGACCAGTGCTTGTGTTTTACACGCCTTTTTATTATGTTTACATTTAATAAAAGCTCAATACCAGCGATATAAAAACCCCAGTTACAAATAACTGCACAACACAAAATCCCATAATATCTTTTGCTTTTAAGCCTGCGATAGCAAGGACGGGTAATGCCCAAAAAGGTTGAATTAAATTAGTCCACGCATCACCCCATGCAACGGCCATTGCAACGCGAGATATATCGGCGCCTAGCTCTTGCGCTGCGGGTATTACAATGGGTGCTTGTACAGCCCATTGGCCACCGCCAGAGGGAACAAACATATTAACGAGTCCTGCACTTATAAAACTAAAAAATGGCAAGCTATCAGCATCTGCAACGGCAATAAAGCCACGTGATATCTGTTGTGCTAATCCGCTATCAACCATTACCGCCATGATGCCGGCATAAAAAGGAAATTGAATAACAATGCCAGCCCCGCTTGGAATTGCTTGTTGCAAACTGTTAAGTAAATTATGGGGTGTTTGATGCAGCGTAATAGCTAAAAACAAAAATACGGCAATAACGCTATTAAGGTTTAAGTTTCCGCCAGCAATAAAAAAGTAATAACCTAAATATGCCAAACCTAATAAGCCAATTGTCATACCGAGTAGTTTACTTTGTTCTAAATGTTGGGCGGGTCTGGTTATTGTTGTGGGCTTAGGTGTTGTCTCTTGTAAAAGAGCTGGGTCGATATATACGCTTTCTTGCTCGCTTGGCAGCATATAGCGATTAACGAGCGGCATAATAATGAATAAACCAACTAATATGGCTATATTAAAGCCCGCAAATAAAGTGTGCTCTGTACTAATAATACCAATGCTGGCCTCTGAAAAGTGACTATCGGTTGCGATAGTTAAAGGAATCGAACCGGCTAATCCGCCATGCCATACAACAAAACCTGAGTAAGCGCTGGCTACTAATAATCGATAATCTACACGAGTATGTTTAGCAATTGCTTTGGCAAAAAGAGCACCAATAACTAAGCCAAATCCCCAATTTATCCAGCTCGCTAAAAGCGAAATAAGCGTTACCAATATAATTGCTTTAGGTGCTGTATTTGCGAGTGTTGCTAGTTTTTCTAATAACTTACTTATAGGTGGCGTACTTGCCAACATGTAGCCTGTAATTAACACTAGTAGCATTTGCATAGCAAAACTTAATAAGTTCCAAAATCCACCTCCCCACGCTTGTAATACTTCAATGTTGGTTGCGGTTGTAAATAAGCTCGCACTAATAAGAGTAATTATTGTAAGTAAAATTACAAATATAAAAGGGTCGGGAAGATAGCGCTCTACAATTTTAGTAAAAGGGCGGGCTATTTTATTAAGCATAAGCACAACTGTTTTGGTTATTATTTTAACGCTAATTAATCATGAAAAATCACCATTGGCAAACAGCATTTAGTCTTATATTTGTGGTTAAAAGCTTAAACATTGCTTAAAAGCATCGCTTACAGTAACGTACTGTTTATAGATAATTTACTAACGAAGACTTTGTATTATGCCGGTGATATTTAAAAGGCTAGCGTTACTTGTTCGCGCTCATATAGATCAGTTGAGTTGGCAAGCAGTGGCATTAGCTATTTTGACTCATATGCTATTAACATGGAGCTTACTATTTATAGCGAATGAGAAAGCGTTAACCTCGCTTACTACCTTTTTTTACTATTACACAGTAACAACATCAACAGTGGGATATGGTGACTTTAGTCCAACTACTGATCTTGGTCGTTGGGTGGTAGCATTAATACAAATTCCATTTGGTTTAGCTTTATTTGGTGTTTTGCTAGGAAAAGCAGGACAAACTGTTACTTACTTAATTAGGCGCGCTATGACTGGTGATAAAAACTTTGCCCACAGTAACCACCATATTATTATTTTTGGTTGGCACGACACTCGTACAAAAAAGATGATTGATTACATTTTGGCAGATACGAAACGAACCGATCGTCGTATTTTACTTGCGGTAACCGAGCAAATGGATCATCCTTTTTTAGCTAACGAAAGCGTCGATTTTGCACGTTTAACCAGTTTTACAAACTTAGGAGAGTTAGAGCGTGTTGCTATTCGCCGTGCCGATAAAGTGATTATTGATGGGCAAGATGATGACCAAACATTTACCACAGCACTGCGCATAAGTCGCTTAGTAAAAGATGATTGTCATATAAGTGCTCACTTTTTAGATGAAACTAAAGTTGAGATGATGTTAGAGCATTGCCAAAATGTAGAATGTAGTAGTGCAAAATCAGCTGAGATATTAGTACGCTCAATGCAAGATCCAGGTTCGAGCCGTGTGCAAGAGGAGCTGCTATCTACTTTGCACGGCGATACACAATTTAGCTTGAAAGTACCAAGTGGCTGCAAAGATATGGAGTTTGGTACTTTGTTTCATCATTTTAAGCTTGAGCATGATGCAATACTGTTAGGTGTTGCCCATAATTTAAGTGCGCAAAATATGGATTTAAACCCACCATTAGATTACAAAGTAAGTGAAGGCGATATTTTGCACTATATATCGGTAGATCGAGTATTAAGTAGTGAAGTAGACTGGTCGAGCCTAGAAAAATAATGAATGAAGTTGTATTTTTAATTGTTGTTTTAAGTGCTTACATATTACCTGTCGTTATTGTACTCAACAGTAAGCGTACACAGGGTCATGAAAAGAATGGCTGGCTAATGGGAATCATTATATTTTCTTGGTTAGGTTTAATGATGTACTTTACCATTGTGCCCAAGCATAGGCACAAAAAGAAAAAGGCTAAATAGAGTAGTTAGCCTTTATAGCCGTTTTAGTTGGAATAATTACTCTTCCAACTGTTTGAGTTTATGCTCAATTAGAGGGTCGTCAGGTAGAAGTTGCTGGGCGACTTCTAATAGCTGAATAGCATCATTAGGGTGCTCATCTTGGTGCTTAAGTGCCACATCTATTAATGGCTGAATATCAATTTTTGCTTGATGCTCTTGTACATACACTTCTTTTTCATCAGCTAAAATTTTATGCGCTGTACTCAATAATGCTAAACGATGGGGGGAGTCTGCATTAGCCGTATTGAGACTTTGATAATAATCTTCTTTTAAGCGTAAGGTTTTGGTTTGCAGGCGAAACTGTGCAATATCGATTTGCTGATGTTGAATGAAATCAACGGCTACTTGCTTATAAAACCCAAACTTATTCAAATATGTAGCGTGTGTGCCATGTCCCATACCAAATACTCGCAAGTGAGTTAACTGCTTATAGCGCTTGGCGTGCATGCGGTCTATACGATTAGTAGGATCGTAAATAATATAGCCTTGGGCATCTCCTAAATCTAGATCGTGATAATCTTGTTGCCAGTCAAACTGCTGAGCTATATCGGTACTAGAGCGGTCATCCCAGGGTACTAATTCTTTATTTTTAGTACTTACCGGGTGAAAGAACAGTACTTGGTTTAGCTTTAATAGTTTAGCAAAAGCGCCAACAGCAAATCCGCCACGGCTTAAGCCATAGCCTAATCGACAATTAAACGGCGTAAGTAATGTTGATAATTGCTCGAGAAAAAAGATTAAATTACGATTACGAAACCAATTACTTTTACCTAAATGCTGAAAAGCGATTACGTTTACGTTTTGTTTTTGAGCCAAGTGATAACCCCATGGTGCAAAATCAGGGTGAAGATCTTGCTCTTGCACGTTAGTGCCTGCGGGTGAAAAGGTAAAAAGCAGGGGCTTATTAACGTCAACAAAATCATACTTAACAAATACATCGCCGAGTAAATCACTACCCGTCATGGGTAATCGAGTTTGTTGCTCATTGCGCGGGAGAGTTAACCATTCATCTAACCAATACAGTAATTTCATTAATCCTCCAGCTATAAGTCAGCATAGATCATATCAAACTCAATGAAATTAGGTCAAACCGAGAGGGTGTTACTGCGCCATTTTGATTATTTCATCCCAGTCATTTTTAGTAACAGGCATTATTGATAGTCGTCCGCCTTTTTTAAGTGCGATTTCAGTAATGTTATTATTGGCTTTAATATCTTTAAGGCTAATTAATTTTTTTAAATGGCTTTGATAAGTAACTTCAACAACAACCCAGCGTGGTTTGTCGCTGGTGGCTTTTGCATCGTAATAGTCGCTACTTAAATCAAATTGAGTGGGGTCTGGGTAGGCTTCTTTTGTAACCTCGGCAATACCCGCTACACCTACGTGTTTACAGCTTGAATGGTAAATCATCACTGAATCACCGACCTTAACGCCATCACGCATGAAGTTTCGCGCTTGGTAATTACGCACGCCTTCCCAAAGAGTCGTTTGTTTTGGTGCGTTTTTTAAATCATCTAATGAAAACGCATCGGGTTCAGTTTTAAATAGCCAGTAAGCCATAACAGTATTCCTAACAAATATTTACTTCCCACTATTGTATAGTATCATTTGGATACTAGGGTAATGAGGAAGAAGTAATGAGCCAAGTATTAGATGATTTATTGTCGTTGTTAACACTTGAAGAAATTGAGCAAGGTTTATATCGAGGACAAAGCCAAGATTTAGGCTTTGGTGCTGTGTTTGGCGGTCAAGTTATGGGGCAGGCGCTTTCTGCCGCTAAAGAAACTCTACCTGAGGGGCGTATAGTTCACTCATTACATTCTTACTTTTTACGCCCAGGCGATCCAGCTAAACCGATTGTTTATGATGTAGAAACTATTCGCGATGGAAAGAGCTTTAGTACTCGCCGAGTAAAAGCGATTCAGTACGGTAAGCCAATTTTTTATATGACAGCGTCGTTTCAGGGTGAAGAAAATGGTTTGTCGCATCAAGCAACAATGCCTGATGTACCCGCACCTGAAGACCTGCGTTCATCGCTTGAGTTTTATCAAGAAAATGCTGCGCATATTCCAGAGGTGATCCGTAATAAGTTTACGCGTGAAATGCCGATTGAAATGCGACCAGTTACTTTTCATAATCCATTTAAACCAGAAGCTATGGAGCCGGTAAAGCATATTTGGTTTAAAGCTAATGGTGAAATGCCAGACGATCAACGCATTCATAATTATTTACTTGCTTATGCGTCTGACTTTGAGTTTTTGCCAACTGCATTACAGCCACATGGTGTATCGTTTATGCAGCCAAATATGCAAGTAGCGACTATTGATCATGCAATGTGGTTTCATCGCCCATTTAGAATGGATGATTGGATTTTGTATTCAATTGATAGTCCAAGTGCGAGTAATGGGTGTGGTTTGGTACGCGGGCAGTTTTTTGATCGCCAAGGCAACTTGGTTGCCTCAACAATGCAAGAAGGGGTTATGCGTCAGCGCTAACCCCCTTTTATAGATATAGTGCTAGTTACACTGATCTTGTACTATATCGCTGATTGACTGCCAGACGCGTGCTGGCAGTAATGTTTTAAGGTGTGCATAGGTTTCACAAAGTTGTGTACTACCTACTAAGCCCTTATCACCTTCTGTTATTAATGATTCACCACGCAAGTTTTCAATAAAACTAACAAGTACTTTTTTGTCAAAAAATTCGGGTGTTTTAATACCATGCAGTGTGCCTAAACGTTGCGCTAACACTTGGCTTTCTCGCTCTAACTCAGCTTTTTCAATGCCATCACTTGTTTGAATAAAACCAATCACAATAGCGTATCGTTGCAGAGTAAAGCTAAGTGCTCGCCCAAGCATCTCTAGCTTAGCTAAGCAGTCATTACCGTTTGTTATATGAATATTGTCACCATCAAACTCAATTAAGTTTTGATCTGCAAAGTTCGCTAAAATACGTGTAATGTAGTTTTCATCAAGAGGCTGTAAATACCATTCTTTAGCAAATAACGGATAAAACGTTTTTACAAGTTGCTGGCATTGCTCAATAGTTGTGCTGTGTTGTTTAAATAGATGTAGTGCAATTAAGCTTGGTACTGCAAACAAGTGTAAAATGTTGTTTCGGTAGTAATTAAACAGTACTTTTTCTTTATCGCTAATAGTAATAATTTCGCCAAATTCATCACTGATAACTTCAAACTTATTCAGCTTTAATGCATGCGTTAGTAATTGCTCTGGTGTTTCGTCTGGCGCGGTTACTTTATCGCTATAGCTTGCATCGCGTTGTAAACGCAGGTAAAAATCAAGTTGTGCTAATAGCTTTGGTTTGCTCAATGCTTGTTTATCGTTAACCAGCAATATCATCGCTAGTAAGTTAACCGCATTAAGCGCCGCCGCATTATTAATTTTAACCATCACTTGGTCGGCAAGCTTAGTTACTTGTGGCGCTAACCATTGCGGCTTTTGCACGTCGGTTGGGTGTATTGAATCACGCCAATCTGGTTGGTTATCGTTTAAATATTGGTTTATAGAGATTGGGTCACCAAAGTTTAAATTACCACGACCGTAGTTTTTAAGGTTTTTGATTGCCTTAAAAATTCCAAAAATAGATTCGCCTTTTTTATCTTTACCATCTAGTTCTTTAAGATAAGTATTAATTTCCATTACATGCTCATAGCCAATATACACAGGAACAATAGATATAGGTCTGTCTATTCCGCGTAGCATGGCTTGTAAGGTCATTGAGAGCATGCCGGTTTTAGGCGGTAGCAAACGCCCAGTGCGGCTTCGTCCGCCTTCTGTATAAAACTTAACAGAGTAGCCTTTAATAAATAGCTGGCTTAAATACTCTTTAAATATGGCTGAGTAAAGCTTATTACCGGCAAACGAGCGACGAATAAAAAATGCACCTGAGCGTCTAAATATACCGCCAGCAGGGAAAAAATTAAGATTTACACCCGCAGCAATATGCGGTGGTACTAAACCTAAATGATAAATAGAGTAGGTAAGCAGTAAGTAGTCCATGTGGCTACGATGACAAGGCATATAAATAATTTCATGACCTTTATCGGTTAGCTCATGAATTTGTTCAGCATGTTTAATGTCTATACCGTTATAAAGCTTATTCCACAACCAGGTTAAAAACCTTTCAGCTACACGTATCATCGCCTCAGAGTAATTAGCCGCTATTTCATCAAGTAGCTTAAGTGCATTTTGGCGCGCTTCGGTTTGACTGATATTTTTAGCTTTAGCTTCATCTTGAATTGCTTTTTTTATTGTAGGTGATGCTAATAATGAATTAAATAATTGCTCGCGAGAGGGCATTTTAGGGCCCGTAGCTGCAAGTTTTTGACGCTTAAAATGTACACGTGCAACACGTAACAACTTATGTGGTAATTCACTTACGTCTGCTTTCTCATTCACTAACAGCGATAAGTCGAGAGGCTGACTAAAGCGAATAAAGTTATCGCGACCTGAAAACAACACGACAAAAATCTTTCTAAACCAGCTAGGAGTTAGGGAGTGCGTGATTAAAGTGCGCAATCCTGGCTTTTCTTTGCCTGGGTCGCGTCCCCATAAAATAGTTACCGGAACAACTTGTACATTTTGCTGTCCGCTTTGTATGAGGTACTCAATAATTTGCTTACCTTGAGCTAAAGCATTGGTTGGCTTAGCTTCATCACCAAACAGTGGCGGCGGGTTTTTAATGCCAATAAAGCGGTCTAAATTTTGGTTGCCTAATACTTGCTCTTCGGTTGGACTAGGTAGGCCATTTTTTTTACAAGCATGTGCAAGGGCGGCTAAATCAAATCGCGAATTTAGGCGCACTATATAAAATGTAGGATACTCAGGGTTTAGATCATACTGTTTAATAGGATTTTCTGGCAGCACTTTGCTTTTCACAAATAAGCGGCTAAATCCAGCAGACATAACATTTAAACAATAATTAAAAATACGCATCGACTCACCATATTGAGAGTATTAAGGGCAAAATTAGCGCAGTAGGATACCATAATATCTAAAAATCACTTAGTTTGCGTAATTAAGGTGTTAACTTGTTTATTGACTAGCAAGTAGAGCTATTAGTTCAAGTATAGCGAATAAGCATTTATGGGCGCTTATTTAATCAAATTTACAGCCATTGCATTGTTTCTAAATAGTTGTTGCATTTATCACCAATACCTCTATAATACGCAGGCTTTCAAAATTCCTCTGGGAATTAGAAAGGATAAATTAAGCTTGGATTTCAAGCTAATAAACAGGAGTTCCGATTTGGAACTCAACGTAGATATAATCAAACAGCCGGCATCTTAAGTTTTAAGATTGTTTCGGTCGTTTTTTTATGCTCTTTTATATGCTCTTTATATTGAGGTTAAGAATGTCAAATCAACGCATTCGTATTCGCCTAAAAGCTTTTGACCACCGTTTGATTGACCAATCAACGGCAGAAATCGTGGAAACTGCGAAACGCACTGGCGCACAAGTACGTGGACCAATTCCACTACCTACACGCTTTGAACGTTTTACTGTACTAACTTCACCGCACGTTAATAAAGATGCGCGTGATCAGTACGAGATCCGCACCCATAAACGTCTGATTGACATCGTAGAACCAACTGACAAGACTGTAGACGCGCTTATGCGTTTAGATCTTGCTGCTGGTGTTGATGTTCAAATCAGCCTGGGTTAATCGAAAGATTAGAGAGGTTTTAGGAAAATGGCATTAGGTCTAGTCGGTCGTAAAGTGGGTATGACACGAATCTTCACTGAAGATGGTGTATCTATCCCTGTGACAGTTATTGAAGCGACACCTAACCGCATTGCTCAGATCAAATCTGACGCAACAGACGGTTATAACGCGCTTCAAGTAACCGCAGGCACTAAAAAAGCAAGTCGTGTAAACAAAGCTAAAGCGGGTCATTTCGCTAAAGCTGGTGTTGAAGCGGGTCGCGGTCTGTGGGAATTCCGCCTTAACGGTGGTGAAGGCGATTTTGAAGTAGGCGCTGAGCTTACTGTTGAATTATTCAACGAAATCAACAAGGTTGACGTAACCGGTACTTCTAAAGGTAAAGGTTTCCAAGGTGGTGTTAAGCGCTGGAATTTCAGCATGCAAGACGCTACACATGGTAACTCTCTATCTCACCGTGCTCCTGGTTCAATCGGTCAAAACCAATCACCTGGTAAGGTGTTTAAAGGTAAGAAAATGGCCGGTCATATGGGTGCTGAGCGTGTAACGACTCAAAACTTAGAACTAGTTCGCGTTGACGCTGAGCGTAATTTGCTTTTAGTTAAGGGTGCAGTACCTGGAGCTATTGGCGGTGACGTTATCGTTAAACCAGCTGTTAAAGCATAAGTCCTGGAGATTTAGTGATGGAATTAGCAATTAAAGACGCTTCTGGCGGTCTTGAAGTTTCTGAAGCTACTTTTGGACGTGAGTTTAACGAAGCATTAGTACATCAAGTAGTTGTTGCATACGCAGCAGGCGCTCGTCAAGGTACTCGTGCTCAGAAGACACGTTCTGAAGTAAGCGGTGGTGGTAAAAAACCATGGGCTCAAAAAGGTACTGGCCGTGCACGTGCCGGTACAATCCGTAGCCCAATTTGGCGTTCAGGTGGCGTTAGCTTTGCAGCTAAACCACAAGACCACAGCCAAAAAGTAAACCGTAAAATGTACCGTGGTGCGATTAAAAGCATCTTATCTGAATTAGTTCGTCAAGAGCGTTTAATCGTTGTTGAAAGTTTTGCTCTAGCAGCACCAAAAACTAAAGAACTAGTTGCTAAGCTTAAAGAACTTGAGCTTAAAGATGTTCTTATCGTGACTGAAGAAGTAGATGAAAATCTTTTCTTATCGGCACGTAACCTTTATAAGGTTGACACACGTGATGTAGCTGGTATCGATCCTGTAAGCTTAATTGCTTTCGATAAGGTACTTATTACAGCCGCTGCTGTTAAGCAACTTGAGGAGGCGCTAGCATGATTCGCGAAGAACGTCTTTTAAAAGTGATCCTTGCTCCACATATCTCTGAAAAAAGCACAATTGCTGCTGAAGAAAACAATACTATTGTTTTTAAAGTAGTAAATGACGCAACTAAAGCTGAAATTAAAGTAGCAGTTGAGAAGCTTTTTGAAGTAGAAGTAACTGGTGTTCGCACACTTAACGTTAAGGGTAAAACAAAACGTACTGGCGCACGTTTCGGTCGTCGTAGCGACTGGAAGAAAGCTTACGTTACTCTTAAAGAAGGCAGCGAGCTAGACTTTGTCGGCGGCGCCGAGTAATAAGGGGATAGAATTATGGCACTTCAAAAGTGTAAGCCTACTTCTGCGGGCCGTCGTCACCTAGTTAAAGTGGTTAACTCTGATCTACATAAGGGTAAGCCATACGCACCACTTTTAGAGAAAAACTCTAAATCAGGTGGTCGTAATAACAATGGTCGTATTACGGTTCGTCATATCGGTGGTGGTCATAAACAACACTACCGTTTAATCGATTTTAAACGTACTAAAGATGGCATTCCAGCTACTGTTGAACGTTTAGAATACGATCCAAATCGTAGCGCAAACATCGCTCTTGTATTATATGCAGACGGTGAGCGTCGTTACATTATCGCACCTAAAGGCTTAAAAGCTGGCGATGCAATCCAGTCTGGTGTTGATGCACCAATCAAACCTGGTAATGCATTACCAATGCGTAATATGCCTGTAGGTTCGACTGTTCACAACGTAGAATTAAAACCAGGTAAAGGTGCTCAAATAGCACGTTCTGCTGGTGCATACGTTCAAATCCTTGCTCGTGATGGTCAATATGTAACATTACGTCTTCGTTCAGGCGAAGTTCGTAAAGTTGAATCTGATTGTCGTGCGACTCTAGGTGAAGTAGGCAATGCTGAGCATATGCTTCGTTCACTTGGTAAAGCAGGTGCAAATCGCTGGCGTGGTATTCGTCCGACAGTTCGTGGTGTTGCCATGAACCCGGTAGATCACCCACACGGTGGTGGTGAAGGTCGTACATCTGGTGGTCGTCATCCTGTGTCTCCATGGGGTAAACCGACTAAAGGTGCGAAGACGCGTAAGAACAAGCGTACGGATAAATTTATAGTACGTCGTCGTACTAAGTAATATTGAGGAATAGCCATGCCACGCTCTCTCAAGAAGGGTCCTTTTATAGACCTACACTTGCTGAAGAAGGTAGAGAAAGCTTTGGAAAGCGGTGAGAAAAAGCCAATTAAAACTTGGAGCCGTCGTTCAATGATCATACCTAACATGATCGGATTGACCATTGCTGTCCATAATGGTCGCCAGCACGTACCAGTTTTCGTTTCTGACGAAATGATCGGTCACAAACTAGGTGAATTTGCACCAACTCGCACTTACCGTGGCCATGCTGCGGATAAGAAAGCGAAGAAACGATAAGAGGGGAAGATAAATGCAAGCATTAGCTAAACATAAATTCGCCTCTGGTTCGGCGCAAAAAGCACGTCTAGTTGCAGATCAGATCCGCGGGTTACCTGTAGATCGCGCACTAGAAATCCTGGCGTACAGCCCTAAGAAAGCCGCTGTATTAGTTAAGAAAGTACTTGAGTCTGCTATTGCTAACGCAGAGCATAACGAAGGTGCTGACATTGATGAGCTTCGTATAACAACGATCTTTGTGGACGATGGTCCTACAATGAAACGTATTATGCCTCGTGCTAAAGGACGCGCAGACCGCATCCTTAAGCGTACAAGCCATATCACTGTTATGGTTTCAGATAGCTAGGAGTATAAGTAATGGGACAAAAAGTTCATCCTACTGGTATTCGCCTAGGTATATCTAAACCTTGGGTTTCTACCTGGTACGCGAGTTCAAAAGATTTCTCTGCACAGCTTTTTGGCGATCACAAAGTTCGTACATTCCTTACAAAGGAATTGAAAACGGCTTCTGTGTCTAAAATCGTTATTGAGCGTCCAGCAAAATCAATCCGAGTAACAATCCACACGGCTCGTCCGGGTGTTGTTATCGGTAAAAAAGGCGAAGACGTAGAAAAATTACGTCAAGCGGTAACTAAAATCGCTGGTGTACCTGCTCAGATTAATATCTCTGAAGTACGTAAACCAGAACTAGATGCACAACTAGTAGCAGACGGCATTGCCTCTCAACTAGAACGTCGTGTTATGTTCCGTCGCGCTATGAAGCGTTCGGTACAAAATGCAATGCGCATCGGTTCTAAAGGGATTAAAGTTGAAGTTAGCGGTCGTCTTGGCGGCGCTGAAATCGCACGTTCAGAATGGTATCGTGAAGGTCGTGTACCTCTACATACTCTTCGTGCTGATATCGATTACGCAACTTCTGAAGCCTTAACCACTTATGGTATCATTGGTGTTAAAGTTTGGATCTTCAAAGGCGAAGTTATTGGTGGTTTACCACTAGTACAAGAGCAAGAGAAGCCAGCTAAACGCGCACCAAAGAAAGCCAAGAAAAGTGCTAAGTAGAGGTAGCGACTAATGTTACAGCCAAAACGTACAAAATTCCGTAAAATGCACAAAGGCCGCAACCGCGGTTTAGCGCAAAACGGTAACAAAGTAAGCTTCGGTACTTTCGGATTGAAAGCAACTGGCCGTGGCCGTATGACTGCTCGTCAAATCGAAGCAGCTCGTCGTGCTATGACGCGTCACGTGAAACGTCAAGGTAAAATCTGGATTCGTGTCTTCCCTGACAAACCGATTACAGAAAAACCTCTTGAAGTTCGTATGGGTAAAGGTAAAGGTTCTGTTGAATATTGGGTTGCTGAAATTCAGCCTGGTAAAGTACTTTACGAAATGGAAGGTGTTTCAGAAGAGCTTGCTCGTGAAGCATTCGACCTTGCTGCTCGTAAATTGCCATTCAAAACAACTTTCGTAACTCGGACGGTAATGTGATGAAAGCTAGCGAACTAAAAGACAAAAGCGTAGAAGAGCTTAATGCTGAACTTCTAGGACTACTTCGTGAGCAATTTAATATGCGCATGCAAGCTAGCACTGGTCAGTTAGCTCAGACACACACGCTAAGAACAGTACGCCGCGATATCGCGCGTGTAAAAACAGTTATTAACCAGAAGGCAGGTCAATAATGAGCGATAAAATTCGTACTCTTCAAGGCCGTGTAATCAGCGACAAGATGGAAAAATCTTTCACTATCGCTATCGCACGTTATGTGAAGCACCCAATCTATGGGAAATTCATTAAACGTACGACTAAGTTACACGTACATGACGAAAATAACACAGCAAAAGCGGGTGACGTAGTTACTATCCGTGAATGCGCACCAATTTCTAAGAATAAATCTTGGACTTTAGTAGACGTTATTTCTAGTCCAAAACAAGCTTAATTTTTTAATTAAGTTAGTTTTGTAAAAAAGCCCCGGCATTAGCTGGGGCTTTTTGTTTTTAAAGCACCTGCAAACAGTAAACTAGGATGAGCGGGTCACCTGGATTAGTCTTCTATCTGAAAATACAAAGTTATCTTGGGGAGTAGTGAGAGTTTCATTTACCAGTTACTTTTTTGCTAGCAGAACCATCTGCTGAATCAGAAGAAGTTAGATAATAAACTTACATATCTCAGTTAATTTAATGCCAATATGGGGTCATCTAATTCGTGGTGTTACTTTTCTTTTACAGTCTTTTAGTCTGAGAACTCACTTACCTTATTTTATTACAATAATACAGTTTCAAAGTATCGAAAATAGACATCCATACACAACTTTCATTATCAGCTTATCTGTTTTTTTATGTCTAAAACCTCAATTTATCGCCTTAAATTAATATTCTGGTATGATTAGCAAATATGCGCTTTTGAATGAATTTTTGAGGTAGTAATGACGCGTAGTTTTGAATTTCATTTGACTGATGAAGTAGCCACGGTCGCAATGGGTAATTGCGTTGCTGATATTATAGAGCAAGGTGCGGTTATTTATTTACATGGTGATTTAGGCGCTGGTAAAACAACGTTTACTCGAGGTGTAGTGCAAGGCTTTGGACATACAGGCAAAGTTAAAAGCCCAACGTATACACTTGTTGAACCTTATGAACTCGAGCGCGCAAATGTTTATCATTTTGATTTATACCGCTTAGGTGACCCTGAAGAACTAGAATACATGGGAATACGCGATTATTTTTCACCAGATGCAATTTGCGTTGTTGAGTGGCCAGAAAAAGGTGGTGAATTTATTCCTGTGCCTGATTTAGATATTACTCTAAGCTATATGGGTAACGAACGTAAAATTGTTATTAATAGCGCCAGTGAGCGTGGTGTAGCAATTGTCGAAAAACTAAATAACAAATAATAATATAGTTAAGGCAGTAATTATCAAATGAGCCGAGGTGTAGTTAAACTCTTTATTTACCTTATGGTTATTACCATAAGCTTGCCGCTGTGGGCCAAAAATACAATTAATAGTGTACGCGTATGGCCGTCCCCTGATAGTACGCGTGTGGTATTTGATTTAAATGATAAGCCTGACTTTAGCTATTTCATGCTTAAAAACCCAAGCCGCTTAGTAATTGATTTAGAAAACACTAGTGAATTAAAAATACTACCAGGTGTACCACCAAAACATCAAATAGTGAGCAAGCTACGCTACTCAAAACCTAAAAATAAGCACAGTGTTCGGTTAGTGTTTGAATTAAACGCACCAGTAAAGCCAGTTGTATTTGCTTTAGCGCCTACAGGCCCTTATAAAAACAGGCTCGTTGTTGATTTATACAATAAAAGCCAAGCTGCCACAGTTGTTTCTCCTGCTCAAACAGCAGCTAAAAACCGCCAGTTAAGCCAAGAGCGCGATATTGTGATTGCAATTGATGCGGGTCATGGCGGCGAAGATCCAGGTTCAATTGGTCCATCTGGCACGTACGAAAAAACAGTAACACTGCAAATTGCAAAACGTTTAGAGCGCATGATTGATGGCGAACGTGGGATGATTTCGCGCATGGTACGAAGCGGTGACTACTTTGTAAAACTTAATACGCGTACCAATCGTGCTCGTGAAAAAAAGGCCGACTTTTTTGTCTCTATTCATGCTGATGCATTTACGAGCCCGGGACCAAATGGTGCCTCTGTTTGGGTGTTGTCGTTAAGGCGTGCTAATTCAGAGATAGGTAAATGGATAGAAGATAAAGAAAAGCACTCTGAGCTTTTAGGTGGCGCTGCGGATGTAATGAAAGATGCCGCTAACGAAAAATACTTAGCGCAAGCATTACTTGATATGTCGATGGATCACTCTATGAAAACCGGCTTAAACGTAGCTGACGAAGTGGTTAAAGAGCTACGTAAAGTTGCTAAGCTGCATAAAAAAGATCCCCAACATGCGAGTCTTGCTGTACTTAAATCACCAGATATCCCATCAATTTTAGTAGAAACAGGGTTTATATCTAACCCACGAGAAGAAAAGCTGCTTAAAAGTGCTAACCATCAAGAGCGTTTGGCTAAAGCTATATTTACTTCAATTAAAAATTATTATTTAAAAAATCCACCCGATGATTCTTTATTTGCCAAATTAAAATCGCAATATCCAACAAAGCATAAAGTCCGCCCGGGTGAGTCTTTAAGTATGTTAGCGAGTCGCTATGGCATTACGGTCACTAAATTAAAACAAGTTAATAAGCTTAGCTCTAATACTTTATTTATTGGGCAAGAGCTCGATATACCGCAAAGCTAAATCATCACTAAAATATATCTGTTAGGAAATTAATGAATATTGAAATATTACCCGCGCGTTTAGCTAACCAAATTGCCGCAGGCGAAGTGGTAGAGCGCCCAGCGTCGGTAGTAAAAGAGTTGGTCGAAAACAGTTTAGATGCTGGCGCTACACGTATTCAAATAGATATAGAGCGTGGTGGTCATAAGCTTATTCGTATTCGCGACAACGGCTCAGGGATAAGTAAAGATGAGCTAACGCTTGCACTTTCTCGTCACGCTACGAGTAAATTAAAATCTCTAGATGACCTTGAAAATATTTGTTCACTTGGTTTTAGGGGCGAAGCGCTTGCGTCAATTAGCTCTGTATCGCGTTTAACGCTGAGCTCAAAACCTAAAGAGCAAGAAGCAGCCTGGCAAGCATTTGCAGAAGGTCGCGATATGGCCGTGCAAGTAAAGCCTGTAGCGCACCCTGATGGCACAACGATTGAAGTAAAAGATTTATTTTTTAATACCCCAGCAAGGCGTAAGTTTTTACGCACCGAAAAGACTGAATTTAGCCACATTGATGAGTTGATAAAGCGTATTGCGCTTAGTCGCTTTGATGTCTCTATTACACTAACTCACAACGAAAAAGTAGTAAGGCAGTATCGTGCGAAGACAGATCCCTCTCAGGCTATTACACGTGTAGCGCAAGTTGCAGGTAAGGCTTTTGCTGAGCAAGGTCTGCATATTCAATCAGGAGAGGGTGGCTTACAGCTGCATGGTTGGGTACTGCCTGTAGGTTCAGCTAATACGACTCAGTATACTTATGTTAATAATCGTATGATGCGCGATAAACTTATTCTGCATGCTATACGCCAAGCATTTGAAGAAGTAAGTGGAACTCAAGAGCTTCCAGGGTTTGTTATTTATATTGATATTGACCCACGACAGGTTGATGTAAATGTTCACCCTGCTAAGCATGAAGTGCGCTTTCATCAAGGGCGCTTAATTCATGATTTTATATTGCAAGCCATTAAGCAGGTAGTAGTACCACTGCAAGGCGAATTTAGTAACGAACCTGTGAACACAGAAACAGAGTCTGTGCCAGTATTCATGGGAACAACGCATAGCACTGCTAATAATATTCAGAGCGAGGCTGTGTTTGATTATCCTAAATCGCCATTACAGCCCTCTTATTCTGGAAGTGCTGGTAGCTCATCATCAGGCACTAGAACTGGTGGAGGTAATGGGGGATATCGGGCTACACCAAGTACGAGCCATCATGATGTAAACGCGTTTTATCAAGGTGTGAGTGAGCAACACGCTGCGCATTTTGATAATGTAGCAAACATACCCGTAGCACAACACCAGTTAGAGTCTGCGCATAATGTTTTAAAGACAG
Organism: Pseudoalteromonas sp. SWXJZ10B; assembly: GCF_015864475.1. NCBI lineage: Bacteria > Pseudomonadati > Pseudomonadota > Gammaproteobacteria > Alteromonadales > Pseudoalteromonadaceae > Pseudoalteromonas > Pseudoalteromonas sp. SWXJZ10B. Next base: position 178,375 of record NZ_JADYXD010000007.1, on the reverse strand, counting down.
TTTCAATCATCAGTGTTAATGAAGGTGCGTGTGTATTTAGTGTTGAGCAGCAATTGTATTGCTCACATTTCAAATATGCATTGGTAGATGATTGGCATAATCAAATTAAAGAGTCCGGAAGTTTAGAAGGGAAAGCCCTTTTGCTGCCCGTAAGAGTAAACTTATCAAAAGAAGATTGCTTACTTATAGAAGCTCAGCAATCGTGGTTTACTTTACTTGGTTTTGAACTCGTAATAGAAAAACAGTTTGTAATGGTTAAAAAATTGCCAGCGTGCTTATATTTACTTGATGTAAGTACAGCGATAGGTGAGCTACTTGATGGGTGTAAAGCAGATCTTGAAAATATAGAGAATTGGTTAGAGTGGCAGATAAAATGTGTACCTCCCCGGTTTTATTTAAGCAATGTGTTTTTAGCGCAACAAATGCGCTTACAAAATAATCCGCAAACTATTGAACGCTTACGCGAAAAAGCAGTTAAAATAGAGCTAAATCACTATTTAATGCAATTAGATTAAGGTATCAGTGTTGAGTAATTTACCAGTCATATTTTTAATGGGTCCAACTGCTGCTGGTAAAACAGCATTGGCAATCTCACTGTGCGAGCATTTAAATACAGAAATAATCAGCGTTGATTCAGCGTTAGTGTATAAAGATATGAACATTGGTACTGCAAAACCCGATGCAGAAGAACTTGCTAAAGCTCCGCATCATCTGATCGACTTACTTGACCCGAGTGAAACATATTCAGTTGCTGATTTTAGGCGCGATGCAGTACAAAAAATTGACGAATTTCATAGACAAGGTAAAGTGCCTGTATTGGTTGGAGGTACAATGTTGTACTTTAAATCTTTAATTGATGGTTTATCGCCTTTGCCTGAAGCAGATACAGTAATAAGATCAGAGCTAGAAGCACAAGCTAAAGAATTTGGCTGGCCTCATTTATATAAAGAATTAGTTAAAGTTGACCCAAAAGCAGCCGAAAAAATAAGTGAGAATGACTCACAAAGAATTAATCGAGCTTTAGAGGTTTACAGGTTAACTGGTAAGACCATGACTGAGTTGCAAAAGCAAAAACAGCCGGCTTTACCTTATACTTTTCATCAATTTGCGATTGCACCGCAAGAACGTAGCGAATTACATCGCCGAATTGAAGAAAGGTTTAAAATAATGATTGATCAGGGGTTTGAAAATGAAGTTTCGACCCTATATCTACGTAAGGATTTACACCCCAATATGCCTTCTATTCGTTGTGTTGGTTATAGACAAATGTGGGATTACCTTGCGGGTGAAACAAGCCATGATGAAATGGTTTTTCGTGGCATCGCAGCAACACGTCAATTGGCAAAACGTCAGTTAACGTGGCTTCGTAGCTGGCCTGATGTTACTTGGTTAACAACGGGTGACGAAGAAAACTTGCATCGTGTAGTAAGTTCGCTAAGCTAGTAGTAGTTGAATATTGTTTTTTATCAAATAAGTTCAGCCACTTAATTATAATAACACCTAGAACGAAGGAACAATAACATGGCAAAAGGCCAATCGTTACAAGACCCATTTTTGAATGCACTACGACGTGAGCGCATTCCAGTATCAATCTTTTTGGTAAATGGCATAAAATTACAAGGCAAAATTCAGTCATTTGACCAATTTGTTATTTTACTAGAGAACACCGTAAATCAAATGGTTTATAAGCATGCAATTTCAACAGTTGTCCCTGCTCGCGCAGTTAACTTCCAAGCAGTTCAAGGGAGTGAAGACACTGAAGAACCAGAAGCTGGTAACTTTTAATTAGGAGCATAATGTTTGTTTGACCGCTATGAATCCGGCGAACAGGCAATTTTAGTTCATATCGACTTACCTAAAGAAGGGGATCGTGAAGATCTTCATGAATTAGAAATGTTGGTATCTTCTGCTGGTGTTAGTAGTTTGGCGGTTGTGCAAGGCAGCCGTCAAGCACCACATCCGAAACTATTCGTCGGTACCGGTAAAGCAGAAGAAATAGCTGAGATTGTCAAAATCCACAATGCAGATGTCGTAATTTTCAATCATCAACTCAGGCCGTCACAAGAGCGTAATTTAGAGCGTGTTTGTCAGTGTCGTGTGCTTGATAGAACGACGCTAATTCTTGATATTTTTGCCCAACGTGCACGTACCCATGAGGGTAAGCTGCAGGTTGAATTGGCACAACTTCGCCATATGTCGACTCGATTAATTCGGGGCTGGACCCATCTTGAACGCCAAAAAGGCGGGATTGGTTTACGTGGACCTGGTGAAACCCAACTTGAAACAGATAGACGATTACTTCGTGCCCGAATTCAAAATATCCGTGCGCGTTTAGCTAAAGTAGCAGTGCAACGCGAACAAGGTAGGCGAGCTCGTACTCGTAACGAAATACCTACGGTATCGTTAGTTGGCTATACCAATGCGGGTAAATCTACATTATTTAATCGAATTACGAATTCAGATGTATACGCGGCCGATCAGTTGTTTGCAACGCTTGACCCGACTCTACGTAAGCTTGAATTAGGTGATGTTGGTCCTGTTATCTTGGCTGATACAGTGGGCTTTATTCGTCATTTACCGCACGACTTAGTTGCTGCTTTTAAAGCAACGCTAACTGAAACTCGTGAAGCTGATTTACAGTTACATGTAATTGACGCAGCAGACTCTCGTCTTCAAGAAAATATTGAACAAGTACAATCGGTGCTTAAAGAAATTGAAGCCGATGAAGTACCACAGCTATTAATTTATAATAAAATTGATGCGCTGGATAACGTAAGCCCACGTATTGATCGAGATGACGAAGGCCAACCTATAAGAGTATGGCTTAGCGCTCAGACTGGTGAAGGGTGTGAATTACTTAGTGAGGCTATTAGTGAACTGCTTGCTAAGAAGATGTTTAACGAAACATTATTTCTTACGCCATTGTATGGTCGCCTAAGGGCTGCATTGTTTAGTTTAAATGCAGTACATGAAGAGCGATTTGATGAGCAAGGTAATTGGCTGTTAGATGTTAGAATGCCAATGGTTGAGTGGAATCGTTTAATTAAAGAATTTGGTCCTGAAATTGCTGGTTTTATCAACCGTAATTAAAAATTGACGTTTTAATGTCGGTTTTTGTATGAGAAACGCGGTAGATTTGTTAGATTTAACACAATTTCCTAATTTATTTAGATAACAATGGAGTATAGCTATGGCCTGGAATGAACCGGGTAATAATGGCAATGACAAAGATCCGTGGAATAATAAAGGCGGACGTGATCAAGGCCCACCTGATTTAGACGAGGTGTTCCGCAAGTTTAGTAACAAGTTCGGTGGCTTATTTGGCGGGAAAAAATCCGGCAATGGTAGCGGCGGTGGACTTGGCGGAGCCGGTATTTCATTCATACTTATTATCGCCGTTATTGTATGGGCGTTAAGTGGTATTTATACGGTTAAAGAAGCCGAGCGTGGTGTGGTTCTTCAATTTGGTAAATATGACCGAATTGCTGATCCTGGTCTGCGTTGGAAAATGACGTTTATTGAAACGGTAATCCCAGTAGATATTGAAGCAGTTCGTTCATTATCGGCTTCTGGTTTTATGCTTACTGAAGACGAAAACGTAGTGAGCGTTGAGTTTCAGGTGCAATACCGTGTTATTGACCCATACCTTTATGAATTTAGCGTAACTAACGCTGATAGTAGCTTAGAAGAAGCACTAGATAGTGCACTACGTTACGTTGTGGGCCATGCAAAAATGGACCAAGTATTAACTAATGGCCGTGAGGTTGTTCGTCAAAATACATGGGATGAGCTTAATAAGATTATCGAACCATATAACTTAGGTTTAATTGTTACTGACGTGAACTTTAAAGACTCTCGTCCGCCAACTGAAGTTAAAGATGCATTTGATGATGCGATTGCTGCACAAGAAGATGAAGAACGTTTCATTCGTGAAGCAGAAGCATATGCTCGTGAAATTGAACCGCGTGCTCGTGGTCAAGTAACGCGTATGACTCAAGAAGCGGAAGGTTACCAAGAGCGTATTACATTAGAAGCACAAGGTGAAGTAGCTCGTTTTGAAAAGCTACTACCTGAATATCAAGCAGCTAAAGAAGTTACTCGTGAGCGCTTATACATTGATGCAATGGAAGAAGTGTTAGGGAGTAGTTCTAAAATATTGGTTGATGTTAAAGGCGGTAATAACATGCTTTATTTACCACTTGATAAGATCATGGATAAGCAAGGGACAGCAACACGTGTTGCACTTCCAAGCTCTAGTGATATTCAAGATTTACGCAATAAAGTAAATACGTCGCGCAATAGCTCTGTTAATAGTGGCAATGACCGCTTTAACAACGACCGCTTCAATGATGGGAGATAATCATAATGAAAAACTTTAGTTTAGTAATACTATTAGCTGCCATTGTTATGTCTTTCTCATCGGTATTTGTTGTACCTGAAGGGCAAAAAGCAATTGTAATGTTATTTAGTAAAGTACAAAAAGACAGTGACGATCAAGCGATTGTATATGGCCCAGGCCTACAATTTAAGGTGCCATTTTTTAGCCAAGTACGTCGTATTGATGCACGTATTCAAACGCTAGATGGTGCGCCGGATCGCTTTGTTACTAGTGAGAAAAAAGACTTAATTGTTGATTCGTTTGTAAAATGGCGTGTTAATGACTTTAGCGCTTTTTACTTACGTGCCCGTGGCGATAAGCAATATGCTGAAACGCTACTTAAACAAAAAGTAAATAATGGTCTTCGTACAAACTTTGGTACACGTACAATTCGTGAAATTGTATCAGGTGAGCGTAGCGAGTTGATGGAAGAAGCGTTAGTACAAGCTTCTGAAAGTGCACGTGAGCTAGGTATTGAAGTACTAGACGTACGTGTTAAGCAAATCAACCTACCACAAGAAGTGAGTAGCTCTATTTACCAACGTATGCGCGCTGAGCGTACTGCTGTTGCAAAAGAGCATCGTTCTGAAGGTCAGGAAAAAGCCGAGACTATTCGTGCGGGTGTTGACCGTCGTGTAACAGTAATGCTTGCCGATGCAGAGCGTAATGCGCGTTCTGTACGTGGTCAAGGCGATGCTGATGCCGCAGGCATCTATGCAAGCGCGTATAACAAAGACCCTGAGTTCTTTAGTTTTGTGCGTTCGCTTGAGGCTTACAAAAAGACTTTTAAAAATAAGCAAGACGTTATGGTGCTTTCACCAGATAGCGACTTCTTCCAATATATGAAAGGCGCTAAAGCTCAATAGGCTTTACGTTAATTATTTAAAAGTTAAAAAGCCTCGCATTTGCGGGGCTTTTTGTTAAACACAGTCTAGTGCTTTAAATCACTGTTATTTATGTGGTTATTAGCTAATATTTGGATATAACAAATGCGCGCAGAAAAAATAAGCTGAACAGGGGTGATCTTTACTTTAGTTTTCTGGTAAAATCTCGTCCTAATTTTCTCTAAGTGAATTTACGATGGGTAAAAACGTTGTTGTATTAGGCACCCAATGGGGTGACGAAGGAAAGGGTAAGGTAGTTGATCTCCTTACAGACAAAGCATCTTTAGTAGTTCGTTATCAAGGTGGCCACAATGCGGGTCATACTTTAGTTATCGAAGGTGAAAAGACGGTTCTACACCTTATTCCATCGGGTGTATTACGTGACAATGTTAAATGTGTGATTGGTAATGGTGTAGTTTTATCACCAGAAGCGCTAATGAGAGAAATTGGCATGCTTGAAGAACGCGGCGTACCAGTACGTGAGCGTCTTTTAATAAGTGAAGCATGTCCGCTAATCTTGCCTTTCCATGTTGCATTAGATGTAGCCCGCGAAACTGCTCGTGGCGATAAGCCAATTGGTACAACTGGCCGTGGTATCGGTCCTGCGTACGAAGATAAAGTGGCTCGCCGTGGTTTACGCGTAGGCGATTTATTTAATCCTGAATTATTTGCAGCTAAATTAAAAGAAGTTCTTGAATACCATAACTTCACTTTAGTTAACTACTACAAAGTAGACGCTGTAGATTTCCAAAAAACGTTTGATGATGCAATGGCTGTTGCTGATATCTTAAAAGCAATGGTTGTAGATGTAACTGAGCTTTTAGATCAAACGCGTTTAGCAGGCGAAAACATTTTATTTGAAGGTGCACAAGGTACGTTACTTGATATCGATCACGGTACTTACCCTTATGTAACATCTTCAAATACTACAGCTGGTGGCGTTGCTACTGGTGCAGGTTTTGGTCCATTAAACCTTGATTACGTTTTAGGTATTATTAAAGCGTACACTACACGTGTTGGTTCAGGTCCTTTCCCTACAGAGCTTTACGACGGTCTTGAGAAACAAGATCCAGTTGGTAAGCACTTAGGTGATAAAGGCCATGAGTTTGGCGCTACAACAGGTCGACTTCGTCGTACTGGTTGGTTAGATGCAGTGGCTATGCGCCGTGCGGTTCAAATCAACAGTATTTCAGGTTTTTGTTTAACTAAGCTTGATGTTTTAGACGGCTTAGAAACGCTTAAAATCTGTATTGGTTACAAGCTTGAAGATGGCACAGTTACTAACGTAACACCATTAGCAGCTGAAGGTTACGATAAAGTAACGCCAGTATACGAAGAAATGCCAGGTTGGTCAGAAAACACTGTTGGTGTAACGAGTCTTGACGGTTTACCAAAAGCTGCGATTGACTACATCAAGCGTATTGAAGAAATTACGGGTGTTCCAATTGATATTATTTCTACAGGTCCAGACCGCGTAGAAACTATGGTACTTCGCAACCCGTTTGCGTAATTACCATTAGATTAAAAAAAGCTGCCTAGTGCAGCTTTTTTTGTATCTAAAATTCACCTTGGAACGATCTTTGTATATATTTTAATAAGTTTATTTTTATAAGTGGTGAGCATGCGTTTATTTTACCGTAATTGCGTATTAAGGCTTTCATTAATTCCGCTGTCTTTATTTATAGCAACCAACAGCTTAGCTACAGAAAGCCCTGCTGCTGTACCGCTGTATACAGAATCTGAGCTAATTGCGTTAATAAATAAAAATACGCATTTAGCGCGGGTGAAGGCAGATGATTGCCAGTTAGTGCAAGATATAGAAGCACGAGCCAATAAAATGGCATTGCCGTCTTATCAATTTTTATACGGCGATATGCTGGCTTATAACGTGTGCGTGGATCGTAATGTAGAGTTAGGTGTGTATTACATGCGAAAAGCGGCTGAACAAGGCTTAGCGGCAGCGCTAGAGCAGTTAGGGCGTTACTACGACACCGGGCGTTTAGTTCAGCAAGATAAAGCAATGGCAATTACGTATTTGCGTGAAGCGTCGTCGCAAGGCAATTTAAAAGCACAACTACGTTTGGTTAAATTATTTAATGATGGCTATGGCAGCCCGCGTGATTTTGAAGATGCATACCGTTGGCTATTTAATTCTATGGTCGCAGATAAAGCGACTCATAAAAAAATTGAGCGAGCGCTGACTAAGTTAGCGCAAAAAATGCCAGATAGTGTGGTTGCGCGAGCTCGCCTTCCTATTTAATGGCTCTTAAAAAACAAAACCCTAACTTTTTAAGTTAGGGTTTTTCAGTTTTTACAGGTAATAAAAGTGTTTAACTTTCTTCTTTAGCCTTTGTTTGCGGGTCTTTTAAGACCGACATTTTAGGCGGCTGTAATGCAACAACACGCTCGCCTTCTTGCGGCGGTTTTTCCATGTTGATTGTAAACGGTCTTAGCTTAATTGGCGTATCGTCGTCGCTGTCTTTATCACCTTTAAGAATAAACAAAGGGATAGCCTCAGGGTTCATTTCTAGGTATTGCTCCCAGCTAAACTCATCCGAGATACGTGTTGAACTAACCTTACCGCCTTTAGCTATGATACTGCTCAAACGTGCGTATGAGCCTTCGTCGCCAAACAATATTTGTCTAGATAAAAACGTTGCACTGTCTTTATTTGCTTTAGCATGCGACGTTGATGAGCGAAGCGAAAATACATTTTTTTCATTAAGTAAATGCGAAAAGTATTGAACGCCTAGCGCATTATGATGACGGTTTGGCGATAGCGCTAAGACACTGCGAATAGTTGTTAGAGGTAAGTAGCGTTCAGCATGCTCTGATTGCGGGTTACCATAATAACAAGCTAAGCCATCCATACGTGCCATTCTGCAGTTTTCCCATGCAGGATCTGAAAGGTGAACCGGAATATTCTGCTCTTGTAAGCCACGTCCAATTGCACGCGATACATGGTTTGCACCAATAATTAATATTGTGTTTGGCGATGGTTGGCGTACACCTAATAGCTTGGCAACAGGGATGGCTGTTAAGCTTTGCAGCACAACCGTAATGATGATCACCGTAAATATAAGTGGCACCATCTTTTCAGCATCAGCAACGCCAGCTTCCATCATACTTAGTGCAAATACCGACCCAACGGCTGCGGCAACTATACCGCGTGGAGCAATCCAGGCAAGTACCAAGCGAGACTTCATTGGTAAGTCAGTACCAAAGGTCGAAATAGCAATACACAGTGGGCGTGCAACAAAAAGCACAATAGCTAAAAATATAAATACATCGCTGTCGAGCATCATCAAATCAGAAAGCTGTAAACGTGCTGCAAGTAAAATAAACAGCGTTGATATTAATATCATCGACAAGTCTTCTTTAAACTCAAGTACAGAATCTATTTCTAAATCGTCTTGGTTCGCAAGCCAAATACCAAATACAGTTACTGCTAATAAGCCTGATTCATGGCTTAAATAGTTTGATACAGAAAAACTAATAAGGACTAGTGCTAAAATTCCAAACTTATGTAATTCAAATGGCAGCCACTCGCGACGCATTAATAGGGTTGTTAGCCAACCTGCAGCAACACCAATACTTAAACCAACACCCAGGGTTTTAACTAAAGCAATAATAGTATGACTAAATACTTCGCCTTGGCCTACAAGCATTACAGCTTCAAATACCAATACAGCAAATAATGCGCCAATTGGGTCTATTACAATACCTTCCCAGCGAAGTATGCGGTCTATGTCTTGTGTTGGACGCATTGAGTTTAATAGCGGTGCTATAACGGTAGGGCCAGTAACAACGAGTACTGCGCCTAGTACCGCAGCAACACGCCAATTGAGCTCAAGCAACCAGTAGGCGCTTAAGCTAATAATAATGCAGGTAGTAAGCATACCGATTGAGCAGAGATTCCTTACAACTTTTCCTATCCCTTTTAATTCTCTGAAATGCAGAGTTAAGGAACCTTCAAATAAAATGATGGCAACGCTTAGTGATACTACTGGAAACAGTAAATCACCTAAAAGTGCATCAGGGTCTAAAACACCACTAAATGGTCCAAGTAAAAGACCAGTAAGCAATAAAAAAAGAATAGCGGGTACTCTAAAAGCCCACGCGACCCATTGGGCAAGCACAGAGCAAAGTGCGATACCGGCTATGTAAATTGCTGACATAGATTAAGAATTCCTTATTTATGACGATATGTTTAGAAAGTATAACTTTTGTTAATTATTAATACAGGGGTATACACCGGAAACTGAAATATTACTAATCAATTTTAGCTGCTTATAAAAGATTAGTAGGCTTAAATTATTTAGCGAGAACTTAGCCACCTTATTTTAAAGTGTATTAATTGTTTAATTTATTGAATTTTAATAACAATATAAAGGGTATGAGTGTTTCGTATTAACTTAGTTCGAATTTTAACCTTGATTTTAAAGGGGTATTTGGTGTATTATACTTCGTGTTCTAATAATTAGTCATCTAACGAAGTTTATTGAAGATAAAACAGGCTTGTTAATCCTAACGTCATTTTTAATCTTTATAATCATGTGTTAGTGATGTTTCTAGTATTAGAGCATTACAAAATATCATTTGCCGAATTCTTGGTATGGTTTTGCCAAACAAGTTTATTTAATTATTTAAGTAAATAAAGGTTTGAGTTGAACTATTACTTTCAATATTTAGCCCCCCATCGTGGCGGTTAAATCTCGGTCCTTTGGTCTTCACCCTATCTGTTGGTGTATCAGACTTTAGAGGCTCTATGTATGTTGTTAATAAAAAAGCCACACACAGCTTTTTACAGCGATGCATAAACAACACTTTTAAATTTTTTGATTAGTGCTGCTCAATATTATTGGGTTGTTGCTACTTTTACTTAACCTCAAATCTAAGCTTCTTGTTTTAGATATGGTTTTTGCGTGTGTGTAAAAAAGTGTTGCCTAAATGAAAAGAAAAATTCGAAGCTATGTTTTAAACCTAGCTACTTAGTTTTAGCTCGTCTAATTAAGATGAGCGCAGATAAAATGGAAAGTTGAGCATTTATGCAAAAGTTAAATTGGCGACGTATCGTACTTAAAGTAGGTAGTGCATTAATTGCACCAGATCAAGATGGCTGCCGTTCGCGTTACATATTAACCATCGCACAGTTCATTGTTCGTTGTCGTGCCCGTGGAATCGAGGTGATTTTAGTATCATCGGGTTCTGTAGCGGCTGGAGCGCATTTATTCCCATCAGACAAACCTCGCTCTGTGGTGATGAAAAAAGCAATGGCAGCAGCAGGCCAAACAGAAATGATCGCCATGTGGGACCGCTTTTTTGACTTTCCATCTGCGCAACTATTATTAACGCACGGCGATTTACGTGACCGCGAGCGTTACCAAAGTATTCGCGAAACAGTGTTTACTTTGCTTGAGCATGGTGTTTTTCCTATCATTAATGAAAATGATGCTGTAACTACCGACGACTTAAGAGTGGGTGATAACGACAACTTATCAGCAATGGTCGCAGCAGCAGCCGATGCCGATGCTTTATTAATATTCTCAGACGTTGATGGGTTATATGATAAAAACCCTAACTTACATGATGATGCGGTGTTACTGCCTGAAATAAAATCAATTGATGAATCTATTTATGCTATGGCAGGATGTGCTACAAGTGCTGTTGGTACTGGTGGCATGAAAACCAAAATAGAAGCGGCAGAAAAAGCAACGTCACATGGTATCGCGACTTATATTATAAACGGCTTTAAAGAAGAAACATTTACGAAACTGCTAGCTGGGGAAAATCCTGGTAGCGTATTTTTACCGTACGAAAAGCCGATGCAAGATTCTGTACATTGGATGACACATACAGCAAATGAGCAAGGTGAAGTTGTTGTTGATGGATCATTTGATGAATCCCTTGAAGGTGAAAGTGGATGTATTCGCGGTGATGAAATCATGGAAGTCCATGGTGAATTTGCTGTTGGTGATACCATTTTAGTACGTAGTGAAGACGGTACGCGTTTAGCTAAAGCGACCGCAAATTATAGTAGCTGTTTGTTAAACTTTATTGCAGACAACGAACAGAGTGAATTCAGCGAAAAAATGCAGGATTCAATTGGACCAGTTATATCTGAAAAACATATCGCATTATTGGAGAAGTCATGAGTTTAATTACGGACATTTCACGCCAGACAGCTAAAGCTGCCCATACACTTGCTTTACTCGATACCGAGACTAAAAATCAAGTACTAGTTGAAATGGCAGCGGCATTAAGAGAGCAAAAAGCATTTATAATCAAAGAAAACGAAAGTGACCTAAGCGCAGCACGCGACAATAACTTAGCAGCCTCAATGATCGACCGCTTAACGCTAAACGATGAGCGTATTGAAGCAATGGCAGAAGGTATTGAAGTAATCGTAAGCCTGGACGATCCTGTTGGTCAGCTACGTGATATTACAGAGCGTCCAAATGGCATTAAAATTCGTAAAATGCGCGTACCTCTTGGCGTTGTATGTATGATTTACGAAGCACGCCCAAATGTAACAGCAGACGCTGGCGCATTATGTTTTAAATCAGGTAATGGCGTAATTTTACGTGGCGGTAAAGAAGCACTTAAAAGTTCGCAAGCTATCGCAAGTGTAATGCACAGCGTACTTGAAAAGCATAACTTACCAGTATCACTTATTTCAGTGATTCCAGATCCAGATCGTGCACTATTAATGGAATTAATGCAGCAACGTGAAAGCATTGACTTAATAATTCCACGTGGCGGTGAAGGCTTAATTAACTTTGTTACTGAAAACAGTACGATCCCAGTAATTCAGCATTACAAAGGCGTTTGTCATCTATATGTAGATAAAGATGCAGACCTAGAAATTGCGCTTAACTTACTACTTAACGGTAAAACGCAGCGTACCGGTGTTTGTAATGCACTTGAGGGCTTAGTAGTTCATCAAGATGTTGCAGATGAGTTTTTAAATCTGTGCGCAGTTGTATTACGCCAAGAAGGTGTAAAAATAAATGCTGACAGCTTTGCAGCTAAATACTTTGATAATGCAACTGTGTTAGCCGATAACGAATTTGGTGAAGAATATCTAGACCTAGAAATCGCTATTCGCGTTGTACCAAACTTTACGGCAGCGGTTGAACACATTGCACAGTTTGGTTCAAACCACACTGAAGTAATTTGTACTAAAAACGCAGCCGCTGCAGAGCTATTCCAGCGTAGTGTTGATGCTTCTGTAGTTATGGTTAATACATCATCTCGCTTTTCTGATGGCTCACAGCTGGGTCTAGGCGCAGAGATTGGTATAGCAACTTCTAAGCTTCATGCATACGGCCCTATGGGACTTGAGTCACTGACTACTGAGAAGTACTTAGTGAATGGTGAAGGCCAAGTTCGCGAGTAACCGCTAAAGCTTAATTTCATTAAAAAGCCGAGTATGGAAATACTCGGCTTTTTTGTTTTTTCAGACTACTCTGTAATTAATTTAGTTTTTCAAGCCAGTCGCTTGCAGGTTCAGGCCTGTGTAAATAATAGCCTTGAAGAATAACTTCTGGATATTCTTGCAATAAATCAAAGTGGGACTGGTTCTCTACACCTTCAGCAACTATCTCGAGTTCAAATAAACGGCCTAAGCTTACAATCATATCAATAATTAGCTTATCGTTATTATCAGTCGGTGCTTCCAATACAAAAGAACGGTCAATTTTTAGTTCTTGTATGGGTAATTGTTTAAGATAAGTTAAACTCGAATATCCAGTACCAAAGTCATCAATTGATACCCTAATACCTAGCTTCTTGAGAAAGTGAACAGCCTCAATAGCCGCTTCCATGTGATTAAGCAATGTACCTTCAATTATCTCAATAGTGAGTTGCTGAGGATTAATGCTATGTTGCTTTATTTGTTGGCTAATAAAGCTTAAAAAGCGCGCTTCATGAAAGTGCCTGCCACTTACATTAATTGATAGGTTTAACTCAGGGTGAGTTTTACTAAGTTGCGTTAATATTTCAAGTGCATTTGAAGTTACCCAGCAATCTAAGTCATAAATTATATCTGACTCTTCGGCTATAGATATAAACTCACCAGGGCTAATGAAGCCTTTTTGAGGATGCTCCCATCTTAATAAAACCTCAGCCCCTTTAAGGGTTTGGCTTCGGTCAAATTGGGATTGTAAATATAGGGATAACTCATTATTTGAGATTGCTTTACGTAAATCTTGCTCTATTTCAAAACGGCGTTTTGCTTGCTCGCCAAACGAAGTATCAAAAAAGGTAACTCTATTGCCGCCTTTTTCTTTTGCTTTGTAACAAGCTGCCTCACAGTTACGGATTGTTTCTATAGCGCTTTCCCACTGATCTTCTCGAGGAAAAATATACGTGCCAATACTTACTGTTAAGCTAACGTCTTGTTCATCAACGACAAAGGGGTGGTTTACACTTATGATCAGTTCTTGGGCTTTATTTTCAGCCATAGCTTGGGCTCTGATCCTGCCAACGCCTTTTTCAACTGTACACAGTACTGCAAATTCATCACTGCCTAAGCGAGCAATAACATCTTTTTTATTCACCTTAGAATGAATTCGTTTAGTTAATTCTTTTAAAATGTTATCGCCAGCGAGTAGGCCTAATCCATCATTTATTGAGTGGAAGCTGTCTATGTCAATAATATAAATATAGGCATAACTATTTTCGGTACTACAAACCTGAAGTTGCTGCTCTAACTGCTTTAAAAAACCATTTCGGTTGGGCAAACCTGTAAGTTCATCATGCCATGTGAGGTAGTGAATTCTTTCTTGCGTTATCTTAACGCTAGAAATATCACTAAATACACCAATATAGTGCACGTTGGTATCTTGCTCGCCTCTTACCATACTAAGAGTTAATAACTCAGGATAAAGCTCGCCATTTTTTCGTCTGGTTACTAGCTCTCCACTCCAATATCCTGCTTGGTTTGCATGATGCCATACTTGATCAAAGCTAATACTAGGGTGGTTATTTTGTTTAATATCGTGCAACTGCATTTGTAGTGAGTCAGATTCAGAGTAACCTGTAATCCGGCAAAATGAAGGATTTACGGCAATGATTTTTCCGTTACTATCGGTAATAACAACACCATCGGCAGTTCCCGTTAGGGCTTGATAAAATAACTTTTGTTTTGAGGAGAGTTCTTTTAATTCTTCTTCTCGCTGGCTTAGCTCTTGTATTAGTGATTCTATTTCAAGTAGTTTGTCGTGCAGGTCAAAGTTTTTTTCTATAAGCCTATCTAGCATGCCTTGAGCGGTAATATGAGTGCGAATGCGTGCTCTAACGAGCGCTAGCTTGTAAGGTTTGTGTATGTAGTCAATTGCGCCCATAGCAAAGCCTTTTTCTTCAGACTCTTCCTCGGTAAGCGCAGTTACAAATATGACGGGGATGCCTTTGGTATTTTGTTTCGCTTTGAGTATATTACATACTTCGTAGCCGTCCATGCCGGGCATCATTATGTCTAATAAAATCAAGTCAGGCCTAGTTGACTCAATAAAGATCAAAGCCTGCTCACCACTAGTAGAAATACGTACATCGTAGTCAGTTAAAAGTCCTTCTACTAATACGTGTAAATTACTAGGTTCGTCATCAACAATAAGAATTAAAGGTTTATGCTTTTGTTCTGTGGTTAATCCATTACTGTTTGCGAGGTAATTTGAATGCACTATCTGTCCTTCTCTGCGTTCTTTACAATATTAAATCTAGTTCAGGTTAGTGGTTATGCCTAATTTTTATTATCGTTTCTATACTTATCAATAAGCTCAATTACTAACGCGTAGTTAAAATGATCAATTGCTTCTTTGAGCTTAAATAGAGAGTGGCCTCTCTCATATTGATTCATTTCTAGCTGTCTAATCAAACTGCTAGGTACGGGGCGAGCCGTTAATGCTAATGAGTATATATTATCAATAACCGAGTCTTCGTTTTCTAGTTCATGTTGCTGTATATGTTCTTTTTTAAAGCTGTAAGCTATCAAAAATTGTTTTACAGCAAAAAGTGTAAGTATTAATTGCTCATTAAAATGAGATAAATTAATACTTTTCTTATCTATTAAGCTTTTCTCAACACTTTGCGCACTTTGTTGCAGTAGCTCAAAGCCTAATGTGCCGGCCAAGCCTTTGAGTGTATGTACTAGTCGAATTAAGCTTTCTAACTCTCCATTTTTGATTAATATATCAGCTTTAATCGAAAAGTCATTGTAATCGTTGACAAACTGAGTAAATAATTTAGCTAACAATTCGTCATTGTTTTCTAGGTTTTCTTTTGCTAAAGGCAGGTTTATAGTGCTCAGAGATTCGCTACTTTGCAGATGCTTTTCTATACTTTCGTAAAGCGCATCAAAAATAATCGGTTTTACTAAAAAGTCATCCATACCCGCTCTAAACGCTGCTTTTTTATCATTAGGATCTGCGGCTGCCGTAATGGCAATTATGGGGGTTTTGTAGCCTCGCTCTCTTAATATGCTTGTTGCTTCAAGCCCATCCATAACTGGCATTTGAACATCCATAAAAATAATATCGATGTCATTTATCTCTACTTTATCTAATGCATCATGTCCATTATCAGCAATGATCACGGTCATATCTAATCTTGCTAAAAGGGCGGAGGCTATTTCTTGGTTAATTCTATTATCATCAACAACTAATGCATTAAAACCCGAGAATTTAGGGCGAGGCTTTAATTGCTTTTCTTTAAAATTATTTGGTGAAAGCTTTCTTAAAATTTCAACTTCACTATTTTTATTACCAATAATTATAATGTCTATATTTTCATTTTTTGCAATTGGCTCAGGAGACTCTTCATCGGTAATTAATAAAATCAGTGTCAATTTTTCATTAACGTTTTTATTTTGAGCGTACAGTTGTTGTAAAATAAAGTTATCGTTGAGCTCTTTTTTTTCTATCGACATTATTACAATACTAAATGGGCTACTAGGCTGAGACATTTTTGCAATGGCCCTTAATGGTTCTTGTGTTGTTTCTGTCGTTATATTTATATCACTTAGTAAGTCCATTAATTTTTTAATTTGGTCATTATCAGGGCTAATTAATAAGGCGTGTTTTTTAAGCTTTTGTTGTTCAGATAAAATAAAGGGTAGAGTAAAGAAAAACTCGCTACCTTGATTAATAGTGCTCCTTACTTGTATATCTCCGCCTAGCAATTTAGTTAATTGTTTGCTTATAGTGAGTCCTAAACCAGTCCCACCATACTTTCTTGTTGTGCTTGAATCACCTTGCGAGAAAGACTGGAATATAATTTTTGATTGCTCTTCAGTCATCCCAATACCCGTGTCTTTTATACTAAAGCGAAGGTTTATTGTTTTTTCATGTTGAGATGTCGCTTCTATAATTAATGATATTTCACCATGCTCAGTAAACTTAATTGCGTTACCTACACAGTTATTTATTATTTGACTTAAGTGCATTGGGTCGCCAATAAGTTCAAGCCCTGCATCAACGTGTAAAGTAAAGTTTAATAACAAGCCTTTTTGCTTAGCATTTGTTGAGAATAAATTTTGAACGTTAGAAACTATAGTATGTAAGGTAAAAGGGATTTGCTCTAACTGAACTTTTTCCGATTCTAGTTTAGAAAAATCCAGAATATTATTTAAAATCTGCAATAAATTTTGAGCACTTGAAAAAGCTTTATCTGCGTAGTGTTTTTGCCTTGAGGGAAGCTCACTGCTTTGTAAGAGTTGCAACATACCTAATATGCCATTCATTGGGGTGCGAAGTTCATGACTCATATTGGCTACAAAATCTATTTTTGTTTTATTGGCTTTATCAGTTTGCTCCATAGCACTCGTCAGGTCGGCATTCATTGCTTCCATTTGGGAATTTAATACGCGGGTTTCGTTGAGTAGCTCTTTGGTTTGCTTATTTTTTAAATATAAAGCATTAGCTGCTTTTATTACCGACGCTATTTCAGTTTGATTTTGGCTGTTATTTGAAATAGTTACTGGCTTTTCGCTATTCATATCTTTAAGTAATAAAGTGAGCTGAGTAATTGGTTTTATAACCGATCTAAAAATAAAATAGCTTAAAAATAAAATGATTAACATAATTAAAACGGCAAATATATTTGCCTGTTCCGTATTTTTTGTTAAGTGGCTACTTAGTAGCTCTTCTGTTTTGATTAGTTTATTTTTTTCTATGTTTTTAATTTCATTAGTTAAATACAGCAATTCGTTTTCTATGCCTGTAAGCACTACATTTACAGAAAAAGTGTAGCTACGGGTGAGTAATACAAGTTGGTTATAAGCTTGTTTTAAGCTTGTTGTTTTATTGGAGAGGGATTCATTTATTACAGAGGTGCTCGTTAGTTTTTTATGTAAGTGATTTAAGTTTTGTTTTACATTTTGTGCTTCATCAAAATTAGGTTTATAGAGATAGCTTATAATTGCGTGTTTTAAATTACTTATTGTGAGTAAAACATCGTTAAAAATAACTTTATTATCATTGTTTGAAGACCCTTCTAAATCACTAATTGTTACCTGTAGGTCATCAATAGGCTGTTTGAACTGAGTAGTGTAAAGGTGTTCGCGTTTTTGTCTGTTTACGACAACTTGGCCAAATGTATCTTGGTAATTATTTAGATACTCGCCAAGGCGTATTAGTGAGTTTTGATACTCAGGGGTCTGGTTTTGAATGTTTGTTTTTAGCTGCTCGAGATTTAGATTTGCCTTATTTAAATAAAAATTAAATTTGGTAATCGTATTTTCATTTGCATTGTCAATAAATGAAACTGCATGCCCTTGCAGGGAAATAATATCGTTTTCTAAGTGATTCACAGCTTCACTTTGAATAAGCGCGTTATGCTGCGACTTTTGCAAGTTAAGTAAGGACGTTTGCGAATAGTTAAACAAATAGCTTTGTAAAAGAAGTAATCCAATCAGCGAACACAAAGCTAATATTATTTTTGATTTAATTGAATTTATTATCATTATCGGCTAATCAACTCATACCATTTTTGTAGACTGTAGTCATAGGTTGGCATAACAGTATTCCATACTGCTACATTTCTAAAGCGTTTATAGTAACTACCACCATTACGTTGCGCACCAGCTTTAATAGCTACGTCGCCATTTGTATTTAATAAGTCTATGTTTGTTGCTTTTCCACCGTACCAGTAATCCCATTCGGCCGGCGATAAGAGTAGTTTAGAGCGTTGTGGGTTACTAATGTAATAACCTTGGCGAGCAATAAATGCACCAGGCCAGCCTGAAAGCCACCAATTCATATAATCGTAAGCTGCATCTTTTACGCTACTTTGTGTTTGTGACGATAAACACATAACACCATGCCAGCCTCGGTAGCCTTCTTTTGGCGCGGCAAAACGAATATTAATATTTTGGCTGTTTAACGCAGAGACGGCAGGCGAAAACATACTTTCTATATGGGCTCGCTTACTTTTCATAAATTCAATCGACTCAGGAACCGAGTTCCAATAGCCACTAAAGTGACCTTGGCGTTTAAAGTCGAGTAATATACTAAACAATCTATCAAGTTCTGGGCGAGTCATCGCACCTATATTTTTAAATTTTATAAGCCCTTTACTTTGCGCTGCTAGGGCTAGGTCAAATAGTCCAATGGTAGGCGCATTTACGATAGCTACTTTACCTCTGTTCTCGTCATCAAGCAGCCAACTCCAGCTTTCGGTTTCGTATGCTATACCGGGCTTAATAAAATCGGTGTTGTAACCAAAAGAGTCAACATTATGCACATAAGGTAAAAAGCTAATATGATCGCTTTCTTGTGAGCTTAATGTGCCATCGGGTTGAACATTTAATAATTTATAGGGAGCATCACCTGCACCAATACTTGCAGTTTCGGTTAGTTTTCCCGTTTTAGTAAGTGGATTTATCTCGTTAAAGTAGGTGAGTCGTTTTTTTTCTATTGGCTGTATAGAACCTGCATCCCAAAGCACATTAATGCTGTTTGACCATTGTTCGTATAAATCAAAGGAGCTAGGGTCCATTGATGCCTTTTGCAAAACAGCAGCGCTGCCTGCGGGAGTAAATTCTATATTAATACCCAAGTCACTCATCGCTTGTTTGCGGATAGCCTCTTGGAGTGTTACATGCGTACCAAGTACTCTTAATGTGACTTTTTTTCGGGCAAAAACATAAGGCGCATGTGTTATTGCACCAGCTGTTAAACCTATTGCAGCTAGCTTTTTTAGCGTTGAACGCTTAGGTATGTCCATGTTAAGCCTAAAGTACTAATGTGTGACATTATGTATAGCTAAGAACTTGTAAAGACACAAGTTGAATGGATAAATTTAAAATTATATAAAATGAAAAACTAGAATAGTAGGGTGTCAAAAAATAATAAAAACAATGGAAAAATAGAAGAGTAGAGCGAATTTGAAAAGGAGTAGGAAAGTGGTGGAGCTAAGCAGGATCGAACTGCTGACCTCCTGCGTGCAAGGCAGGCGCTCTCCCAGCTGAGCTATAGCCCCACATTCCTAAATTACATATAATGTAACTGCTTGACTGCTGAGTTCCAAGCGGGACGAACTTTAAGTTTTTTTATAAATTTGGTCAAGTATTTTTTCGTAAATTTTCACTGTTTACGTCAATTTTTGTTAGACTCGGCTTAATTCAAAACTAAAACGATAAAAAACAATGAAAAAATGTGTTCTAGCGCTTATGGTTTTACTCGCTGGCTGTGCCTCAAATGATGAGCCGCCTTTTGAAATAAATAATAAACAGTTTCACGAAAAGCAAGATGAGCAAGGCAATAAGCTTTTTGCTTATGTTGTTTCGGTAAAAGCTAAGCATCGTGAAAACTTTAACCTAGACCGTGGTCCTAACAATAGACCAAGCCGTGGTGAGGTTAAGCAGTATATAGAGAAAGAGCATTTTGAAGAGTCGAGCATTCTGAAGTTGCAGCTAGAAGATCAAGCAGTTGAATTATTGAACCAAGAGCTAAAAGAGCGTGAGTATTGCGATAACAAACATGAAGTTAATGATGTTTTATGGCGAGATTTGAGCGTACAGCTAAGAGGACGTTGCTTGTAATATGTTGGCTGATAAAACTAAGTTAGCAGAGCTTTTAGTGGACCTAAATATTACTTACGATGCAATAGAACATCCGCCACTACATACTAGCTTAGCGGCTGATGAGTTTATGATTGAGCGCCCAGGTACTCGTCTTAAAAACCTATTTTTACGCGATAACGAAGGCAAGCGACACTTTTTAGTTATTACAGCGCACAATAAGCAACTCGATTTAAAGGCACTATCAAAGCAACAAGGGCTTTCGCGTTTAGGGTTTGCATCGAGTGAACGCTTAGCAACGTATTTAAAAGTGGCTCATGGGTGTGTATCTATGTTGGCTCTTTTAAATGATAAGCAAAACGAAGTGAGCTTATGGGTCGATCAAGATATTTGGGGTGGTAATTTGTTTCATTGTCATCCGTTTGAAAACACCCAAACATGGTTGCTTAGTAAAGCTGATTTAGAAACATTTTTTAATCACACAAAGCATCAACCGCGCGTTGTATTTTTACCCTCAAAATAAGCCCACATAATTAACGATAAACCGCATAAGCAAACCGCGAGCAGCGTAAACATAAACGCTGTTTGCCCATGATGTTGGTATACCACACCGGGTAATAACGACCCCAATGCCCCACCACTGTAATAAAACGATACATATCCGCCATTGGTTACGCTTGGCGGGGCTTTACTTATTTTATTAACGAGCGGTGCGGCAGTTGAGTGAATCACAAACATAGCGCCACAAAACAAAGTAAATGCGATTAAAAATAAGCTAAGCTGGTGGCTCATTAATAAAATAATACTCACACTATAAAAACTAAATACCGCAGTTAATAAATGCCAAGGCGAAGGGACTTTTTTAAGTAACCAAGGTGCAGCAATCGAGGCGAGGGCACCAACTAAATAACCACTGTAAACTAAACCTATGTCACGAGTATTGGTAATTAAAAACGTGTTTTGTAATATAAACGGTAAGTAATTAAGTAGTGCAGCAAAGCAAAAAAACATACAAAAAACGGCACCGTACACTTTAAGGATAGCCCCTTCTTTAAGCTGTTTAATGTAGTCCAGTGGTGAAAGCTGAGACTTTGTTGCTGGGTTCGAAAATTGAGAATGTTTGATTGTTAAAGCTAAAAAAATAAGCATAAAAGCAATTACGTAATAAAAGCTTTGCCAATTCCATAAGTCGCTAAACAAAGCTGCGAGCACACGACCAAAGTAACCACCAACTATACTGCTACCAATATATAGGGTCATGTTTTTTTGAAGTGTATCAGCGCTATAACTCATACCTATATAGCTAGTCATTGCTGTTAAAGCTGCGGGGAGCGTTAGACCTTGTAAAAATCTGACTAATAATAAAAGCTCAAAGCTAGGTACATAAATAAAAAGTAAGCAGCTAAGGCCTAAAAGCACCATTGCAATACGTAATATAAGTAATGGATTTATTTTTGCTAAAAATAAACCATAAACGAGCGGGGCAATGGCTAAGGGCAGCATAGTTGCAGTCATTAAGCTGCCAGCTACCGCAGGTGCTACATTAAATTCGCTCGCAAAAAGGCTAAGTAGGGGTTGCGGTGCATAAAGCACAAAAAATATAAATACCGAGCAAACGAGTAGATGAGGTAAACGCATTATATGGCTTGTGCATTTGCTGATTGGTTGCGTGGCATTGTATTAAAAATTGTTTTTAATTCATAATTAAAACCATAGTCATTGCGCTATATCATGGTTTGTTTTAACTAGTTTGCTAGATTAATGTCGATAGCGCTGTTATTTGAACTCGTTGGTGATTAAAATAGCGATAATATTAGTTTTTAGTGGAACAAAGCCATGGGTTCATTACAAGACCAATTGCTTCAAGCAGGATTAACAACATCGCATAATGCTAAAGTTGCTAAATCAGAAAAGCGTAAGCAACAAAAAAAGCAAAAGAAAGGGGCTACTAGCAACCCAAGTGATCTGCAAAAGCATATTCAACAAACCAAGCTAGAGCAGCAAAAAAAAGCTGAAGAGCTTAACCAAACACGCCAAGTAAGCTTAAAGCAGCGCGAGCAAGAAGCGCGTGTTAAACAAATTTTAGAGCACCACAACCAAGACGCTATTCGTGGTGAGCGCACATTTAATTTTACTTATCAAAATAAAGTAAAAAATATCGACGTAAACGAGAAAACGCAAAAAGCGTTATCGGGCGGTCGTTTAGCTATTTGTGTACTAGAAGGGCAATTTTACGTATTAGACGACGAACCAGCACGCAAAGTGGCTGAAGTTGACGAAAAGTATATTGTTTTTCATGTAGAGCCAGAAAACAAACCAAAAGATGAAGATGACCCGTACGCAGACTTTGAAGTACCAGATGATATAGTGTGGTAATAGTCCATTAAGGGTAAGCTCATTTTTATTTGCTAAAGTATATAAAAGTGAGACAGAAACGAGTTAGCGGTTTTTGGTTAAGTTGATCGTCTAGCGTCGTTTCGTACGTATGCTTTTTATTTGATTGTTTACTACAATCAATAGAACAGTTTTTCTAACCGTCAAAAAAGAAGAGTAAATACAATGAGCAAGATGAAAACACTACTATTAGGCGCGGGCATTACTTTAGCCGCAAGCTTCTCGTTTAATGCAGCTGCTGCCGATGGCGCTGCACTCTATACCGCTAAAAATTGTCAAACTTGTCATGGCGCTGAAGGTAAAGCACCAATTATGGGTATGTACCCTAAACTAAACGGTCAAAACAAAGATTATTTAGTAGCGCAAATGAAAGATATTAAGTCAGGTGCACGTAATAACGGTATGACCATGGCTATGAAAGCAATGGTTGCAACGGTAACTGATGAAGAGTTTGAAGCAATTGCAGATTACCTAGCTAACGTAAAATAATTTACGCAGTTATACCATTTTAATACAATTGGTATTTTAGTTTTACAAACAGCCACACAATAGTGTGGCTGTTTTGTTTGGTGTTTGCTATAAAATAGAGACTGCTTTAGACTTCTAAACATCTGTTCGTACAGGTTAATAATGTACGTTTTTAAAAGGCTTATTATGTTTGATTTACCCCAACTCGATTTAAAAAATAAAGTATCGGCACAAGAGTGGCAACTGCGTATTGATTTAGCTGCGTGTTACAGACTGGTAGAGCACTTCCGTTGGGGGGATTTGATCTATACGCATTTATCAGCACGTTTGCCTGGCACCGATCATTACTTAGTGAATGCCTTTGGTTTAACCTTTGATGAAGTAACTGCGTCTAATTTAGTAAAGGTCGACTTAGACGGTAACATTATTGACGATACGCCATTTAGTATTAATCCTGCTGGTTTTACTATTCACAGTGCGATTCATGAGGTACGCGAAGACGCTCATTGTGTTATTCACCTTCATACCAAAGAAACAATCGCAGTCGCTACACAAAAAAATGGTTTATTACCGCTTAGCCAATATTCAATGTTTTCACTGCCATCACTTTCTTATCATGGCTACGAAGGGCTTGCAGTAAACGACGACGAGCGAAAAGTGCTGCAAGATGATTTGGGCAGTACTAACCATATGTTATTGGTAAACCACGGTGGCTTAACGGTAGGCCCAACGGTAGGCGATGCGTTTATGCGCTTTTATGATTTACAGCGAGCGTGTGAAATTCAATTAGCGCTACAATCAAGCTTGCAAGAGGTGATTGAAGTACCGCAACCTATAATCGACAATATTTATAATCAAGCAAACGTAGTACACAGCGGCAGCACTGGCGGGCAACTTGCGTGGCCTGCGATGTTACGTAAAGCGTATCGACTTGACCCTAGTTTTGCAAAATAACCCATAGCGGTTAATAAGGAATTTTAATGAAAGTAAATCGCGTTGAAGTATTTGATATTCACTGTCCTGATAGACCTTCTTGGACGCCTGTGTTTGTACGTATTCATACTGATGAAGGCATTAGTGGTGTTGGCGAAGCAGGCCTTGCTTACGATTTAGGCCATAGTGCTGCTGCTGCAATGATTAAAGAAATGGCCGATGCCTTTTTAATTGGTCACGACCCATTTCAAACAGAAAAATTATGGTCACGTATGCTACGTGAGAGCTTTTGGGGCTTAGGCGGCGGACCTGTTGTATACGCAGCCATGAGTGCTATAGATACCGCGCTTTGGGATATTAAAGGTAAAGCGCTTGGTTTACCTGTATATCAATTGTTAGGCGGTAAAGTTAACGACAAACTACGCACTTACGCTTCGCAATTACAGTTCGACTGGGATAGCGAATTTAAAGCGCTCGTACAGCCGCAAGAATATGCAGAAGCGGCTTTAAAGGCGATGGCCGAAGGTTACGATGCAGTAAAAGTAGATCCAATTCAGTACGATAAAGACGGCAATACTTATTACGACCGTACAAAAATAATCTCACGTACTGAAATGAAGCTATACCGTGCGCGTATGCAAGCTATTCGCGAAGCAGTAGGCGACGAAGTAGACATTATTTTCGAATGCCACAGTTTACCGGGTGTTACAACCGCCATTCAGTTGGGTGAAATTGCAGAAGAATTTGACTGTATGTACTTTGAAGAGCCAGTTAACTATTTAAACCATTCATTACATGCAAAAGTAGCAGATAAAGTTAATGTGCCAATTGCTGGTGGTGAACGTTTGTATAATCGCTGGGGTGTGCGCCCGTACTTAGAAGATCAAAGTATTGATGTTCTACAACCTGATATTGGTTTATGTGGTGGTTTTACCGAAACCAAAAAAGTGTGTGATTACGCTGATATTTTTGATGTGCGTATTCAAGCTCACGTATGTGGCGGGCCTGTTGCAACGGCAGCATCACTGCACTTAGAAACGGCTATCCCTAACTTTTTGATTCATGAGCACCACACTTATGCGATTAAAAAGTGGAACCGCGAGTTATGTTTACAAGACCCACAACCTAAAAATGGTTTCTTTGAAGTGTCAGAAGAGCCTGGGTTAGGTATTGAATTAAACGATGAGATTGTTATGCGTTCTCAACGCGTAGAAATAAAATAATAGCCTTTTAACCTAACTTTAGGTTATGCATTAAAAAGCCGGTAAGTGAATAGTCACTTACCGGCTTTTACTTTTTCGGCGGGAGGTAAAGCTTGTTATAACTCGTTGATTTTACATTCCACGTCTTTAAGTTCAATAGTTGCTTTGCTATCGAGATGGCGTATATAGCATTGCTTGCCTTTAATCATCAATTCAAACTGATCGGGTGTATTGCGACTTTGCGTGTCGATAATATTATTACCATCTACATTGCTAAGGGTTACTGTGCTGCTGGTAGTAAATACATCATCAGCTAATTGAGTCTCTTGCATATGTACAAGTGTTTTAATTGCTTTGCTAACCGTTGTTTTATTTGGCTTTGCCAGTAGAGCATGTTGCAGCTTAGGTGTCGGGTCTGGATTTTGAGATATGCAGCCATTGAGAAGAAGCGCTGAAAATACAACGATTAGTAAAAAGTACATTTTCATAAATTGGCCGTATTATCATAAAAAGAGAGTTTAATATAACTAGTTTTACTTACACTTGGTAGTAGTGCTTAGCGTTTGTATAGCTAAGGTCATGCCATGTCTTATCGTTTGAGCATAACGCCTTATGGCAGTGCCATAGAGTGTTATAGCTTGTATTTATTTGGCACACAGGGAAGTTACTAGCAAACATAATGCGCTGCTGTCCAAAGTGATTAAAAAGAAAATTAAAACACGCTGCTTGTTGCTCGCTGGTGAGCTGTAGTAATTCAAAACCAGAAAATTTAATTGCTATGTTGTCATGCTGAGCAAGTAACTCAACACCTTGTCGCCAATCATTTAAATTACTCGGCAACCCTGCATGATTAATTATAATTTGAAGTTGCGGTAGCTGCTTAGCGTAGTAAGCTATTTGTTTGGTTATTTCGCTATTTTCAATATCAAACTGAGCTTCAAAATGCAGTCGGGTATCTGATAACGTTGTTAGGTTTTTAAAGCTATTAGCATCTAATAAACGCTTTGCGTCAGTACCTTCGGTTATATCTCTAATGCCACACAAACTCAGATGGGCTAAAGCTTCTAACGAGTTTATAAACTCATCAGCCGATGAGTCAATTTGGTTGTAGCTAATGGCTTTAAATGGAATACCTTTTAAATGCGAGTCTAGCCAGTTTAGCTCGTTAATAGGGGAGGTGTTATCGAATCCGGCTTCTATATGAACAAGCCCTACTAGCTCAAAGTCAGTACTTTTAACAAGTTGCTGTGCACTTACTGGTTGTTTAATTTTTTCTAGGTTAGGCCACGCTGGTGGGTTAGCACCTTGTAGCCATGAGTATTGACCTTCTACTAAATTAAAAAAGTGTACGTGTGGGTCAATAATTTTTAGGCTCATTGCACATTACTCATTGGGCAGTGTAGCCACCATCAATACTTTGTAGGCTGCCAGTAATAAAGCTGGCATCATCACTTGCTAAAAAGCTTACAAGGGCAGCAACCTCATCGGCTTGACCTAATCGGTTAAGCGGTTGCAGACTTGCTTCCTCGACAACTATTTCAGCTTTGTTTGCGCCACTTTTTGCGCAATACGCATCTATCGCGTTATGAAATAGCGGGGTTTCTATTGTGCCAGGGCATACCGCATTTGCTCTAATATTAAAACCCGCGTAATCAAGCGCTGTTGTTTTAGCCATTGAGGCAAGGGCATGTTTTGTTAGGTTATACGCAAAAGAGTTTTGCTTACCTATAATTGCCTGATCGGAAGCGACTAATATAATAGCACCGCCATTTTGCGCTTTCATGCTTGGCAATACGCTTTGTATTGCGGCATAAGCGCCTTTAACATTAAGCGCAAAAAGTGCATCGAGAGTTTGCTCGTCGGTGCTTTCTATATTTGCGCTTAAGTGTTTTCCAGCATTAGAAACAAGTACATCAATACGTTTGCTTTGTTCACAGATAGCGTTGATACAGCTTTTTACCGCCGATACATCACTTACATCACACTGATGAAATATACCGATTTCGCTCAGCTCTATATCAAGGTTATGTACTTCATAGCCATTATTTAGCAAACGCTTTACTACGGCTAAGCCAATACCTTTTGTACCACCTGTAACTACGGCAACTTTAGACATACTTACTTCCTTTATTGCTAACTAGTGAGAGTGACCACAGCCGCCTTCAGCGTGCACGTGTCCGTGAGAAACTTCTTCACTTGTCGCTTCGCGTACTGATATAACTTCAACGTCAAACGTTAGCGTTTTACCAGCAAATGGGTGGTTTAAATCACAATCAGCGTTAAAACGACCAACCTTAACAATAGTAACCTGATGACGACCTTGGTTAGAGCTAACCATTGCTGTCATACCAGGTTTCCATACTTTAACATCACCTTGTAGATGCTTAAGCGGGATACGCTGAATTAAGTCATCAACACGCTCGCCGTATGATTCACTTGGCTCTAGAGTTACACTAAATTTTTCGCCAGCTTCTTTGCCTTCAAGTGCTTTTTCTAAACCAGGAAGCATGCCTTCGCTGCCATGAATGTAAGTAAGTGGCGCTTCGTTTGTGCTACTTTCAATTTGCTCGCCCGCTTCGCTAAGGGTGTAATGAAATTCAACTGCTGAATTTTTGCTAATTTGCATGCTTGTCTCTTCAAATAATAACTATGTTAGGGCGCAATTTTACGCGAAATATACTTGTTTATAAACTTAACGTGGCTGATTTAGTGTTTTTTGTAAATTTAGCAGAAAATCTTTTTTTGTTGGGGCTGCTTTTTGCTTTTCAGCTTGTGGTATAAACAGTACTAATTGAGTGCCAGGCTTTAAAATACTTGATGCAGAGAGTTTGTTCCATTTTGCCAAGTCGCTATGAGGTACATCGTAAAGCTGACTTATACTCCAAAGGCTATCGCCCGACTTAACTTCGTAATCTATTTCAATGGTGGGAATCGCAATCTCTTGGTGTTCTAAATAAGGGCTGATTTTGTAATCAACAGTTAATGTGCTTGGCAGGGTTTTAGGTTGTCCAACTAATAACTTTTCTCCAACGCCTATTAAATTATTATTTTTGTTATTAAGTTGTTTTAAAGCTTTTACCGACATACTAAAACGTCCAGCAATACCGTAAAGCGTGTCGTTTTGTTTAACGATGTACTCTCCAGCAAAGTTTGATTTAAAAAACTGACTTTTTAATAAAGCCTCCTGTCCTATAGGAAGCAGTAAAGTATGCGGCCCGTTAGGTGAGCTTTGATTTTTTAAATATCCCTGATTAATCGCGTGTAACTGCTTTGAACCTATACCAGAGAGCTTAGCTATGACTGAAAAGTCGAACTGCTGGCCTATATTCATCTGTGTTGTAAATGGCTTATATGCAAGCTTTGGGCGTTTAATGTCCTTTTGTGGATGCTTAACTAAATAGCTTAAAGCGAGTAACTTGGGTACGTAGTCGGCGGTTTCTTTTGGCAGACTGAGTGACCAGTAATCGGTGCTTTTACCGCGTTTTTTGTTTTTTTCGATTGCGCGTTTAACGCGGCCCTCACCGCTGTTATAAGCAGCCAAAGCATGTAGCCAATTACCATCAAAGCGTTTATGTAAGTAGCTTAAGTAATCAAGTGCGGCATCGGTTGAAGCAAGTACGTCTTGACGGCCGTCATACCATTGGTCTGACTTAACTCCAAAGTGATGCGCTGTTGCGCCAACT
Organism: Pseudoalteromonas sp. SWXJZ10B; assembly: GCF_015864475.1. Classification (NCBI taxonomy): domain Bacteria; kingdom Pseudomonadati; phylum Pseudomonadota; class Gammaproteobacteria; order Alteromonadales; family Pseudoalteromonadaceae; genus Pseudoalteromonas; species Pseudoalteromonas sp. SWXJZ10B. Next base: position 149,414 of record NZ_JADYXD010000007.1, on the reverse strand, counting down.
AACTGCCAAACACCAACAGCTTGCTGTGATGAGGCTATCGTTGGTCTAAAATCGCTTTCTACAAATGGTAGTAAAGCGAGCTCCATAGGTAGTTGCTTTTGCTCAATTTTTTTTACGATATGATACAGGTAAGGCGCTGCGCGTTTACTCACAGTTTGTAAGTAGTTAGGTTGCTTTGCGTACCAGCTGATACGCTTTTTTAACGCGCGATTTTGATAAACCGTAAAGTGTAGATTGTTGGCTATATGCACCCACAGATCGGTGGTTTTTGGTGGGCGCTTTTTTACGATTGTTTTTTTGAATTGAAGTGGCGTAACGTGCTCACTAACTTGGGGCGTTTGAGCTACTTCCTCATCAATATTATAAGTATAGTCAGGCTCAAAATGAGTAAATATTTGTGGAGCTTCTTGTGGCTCTTGCTCCGTTGATTGACAACCAAATAACAAAATACCCAAACAATATAAAACCAAACTGCGCATAGTGATCACTTTTGTAAATTCCTTTTATTATTTTAACACAATCCGTTGTGTTGAGTTATTCTGCGCTTTTTGCGCGATTTAGGCCTGCTTGTAAAAAAAAGTTGCTCGACTTTATATTAAGCGCTTCTTGCTTGTAAGGCTCAATGACTGATTCAGGAAACGACAACATTAACTGTTCAATACTTTGATCTTTATTGTTTTTAACGTGTTCTGTTATAGCTGTTAAAAACGATAGAGGCTGTTTTAGCTGCTCTTTTGTTAATGTGCCGCCGTGCCCAGGTAAAATAATAGTGAGCTTTTCGTCGTTAATATATTGCTTAAGCAACGTTTGCCAACTTTTAAGTTCACCGTGTCCAGGGTAAGGAAGCCAGTCAACGATATCGCCACCAATCAGCACACTGCCATTATTAGTAGTAATAGTTAAATCACCGTTAGTATGGGCTTGCTGCGGCTCAATGGTTATCTCAAAACCACCAAGGTCGATAGTTTTATGATTATCGATTATTATTTTTGGTTCGCCAAGTTGATATTCTTGCCAGCGAAAAAGTCGTTTTTTTGCAAGCTCTAACTTATTTCGCCATTTAGCTTGCTCTTCTTTGGGCACATTCGCTAATCGTTGGTAGCTCAGCTCAATGCTCTTTTCATACGTGTCTAGCTTGTCGGTATATGCTGTTTGATAAAGGTTAAAATTTTTATTTACCTGCTGATGAACAATGAGCTTAGCATCAGGATAAAAATTTTGCATAACCGCCATACCTAGCAAGTGATCGTCATGGTAGTGGGTAGCCACTAAATAGCATAAAGGTGTTTTAAGGCGTTTCTTTAAATCTTCAGCAAGTTGTTCAACTGCGGCAAAATTGGCGCTCGTATCAACAAGTAGGGCACATTTTTCGCCTTCAATTAATACTTGGTTAGAGTCGTAAAAGCGAAGCTTGTCTTGTTGCTTTAAAAACTGAATATGAGGGTTTATTGTATTCCAAGTGACGGCAGCATAGGTGCTAGGTACTATTGATAATAAAGTGCATGCTAATAGTAAGTGCTTACATGAAGAGGCTATGTTTGAAAGTTTTAACTTCATTTATTATCTCTACGCTGATGCTTAATTACTTTAATAATAAACAAAAAGCGCAGTATGCGCTTTTTATTTTTGGTGTTTAGGGTCATTTGCCAAATGCTGACTGAGTTTATCAATCATTTGGTCTTGATGCTGTTGCTCAACTGTAGCCTGTGTTTTTGCTTCTAGCAATTCGTGGCTTAAGTTTAATGCTGCCATTAGTAGGGCTTTTTGATCGGTCCTAACGGTTGAGCGTTGCTTCATTTGCTCAACTAAGTCATTTAGATTTTTAGCTGCTGCTATTAATGCATCTTCCTGCCCTTCAGGGCAAGCAAATTGCTGCTCTTTACCTAGCAACTCAACAGTGACCCGCTGGTTTTGCAGCTCAGACATTAGCTAGCCTGTTGTGCGCTTTGTAACTTATCAAGAAGACCAGATAAAGTAGTGCTGGCATCTTTTTGCTTTTCTTCATTTTCTAAAGCTTCAAGTTGTAGCAATTCGTTGTCATCGCTTAGTTTAGTGTTCTGTTCTTTTAAAGTAACAACATCTGTTTGTAATTGGTTATTACGTTCGATTAAAGAATCGATCAGTTGTTCGAGTTGTTGAAGAGTAGTGTTATTCATAAAGGCGCTCATATAACTGTAATTAATGTCATGCAAATGTAAAGCAAAGTGTGTTGATTTGCCAGCATTTACGGTGGTTTTAGCTGATTTTTCTTTTGCGTTAAGGGATAATTCAGCATATGGGCTTTTTCATTCAGAAATGGTTCACTTAAACACTCTCTTATCTTGGTGTAAGTTGCCAAAGCCTAGTGCTTATGGTTCACTTACGACATTAAATTGCGTATGGCGAAAATAAATAATGCTTAGTTACAGACACTCATTTCATGCGGGTAATCCTGCCGATGTACTTAAACACTTAGTACTGGCACAAGTGCTAAATTATCAAACAATTAAAGATAAACCGCTTGATTATATAGACACACATTCAGGTGCTGGCTTTTTTGAACTTGCAGCTGCCGATGCGCAAAAAACGCAAGAGTATCAAGATGGTATTGAAAAACTTTGGCATCATAAAAGTGAGCATGCTGAGCTTAATGAATACATTGAATTAATTAAGTCATTTAACGACACTGACGAACTTGCGTTTTATCCAGGTTCACCAAAAATTGCAGAGCACTACTTACGCCGCCAAGATAAGGGTTGGTTTTTTGAACTGCACCCGCGCGATTTATTATTACTTGAAGAAAACATGCAAGGTAAGCGATCTATTCGTGTACGTGGAGAGGATGGTTTTGCAGGTTTAGTTGGTTTGTTACCACCAGCATCTCGCAGAGCGTGTGTATTAATTGATCCTCCATACGAAATTAAAGATGACTACGAAACGGTTGTAAAAACCTTAGTTAAAGCTCATCAGCGTTTTGCTACAGGTACTTACATGATTTGGTATCCGGTAGTAGACAGAGAGCGTATTGATAATATGGAGCAGGGCTTAATTGATTCAGGAATGCGCAACATTCAGTTATTTGAATTAGGCACTGAAGCCGATACTGATGTACACGGTATGACAGCATCGGGCATGATTGTAATTAATCCTCCATGGAAGCTAAAGCAAACAATGGATGCAATAATGCCTGAGCTTGTTGGTTTGTTAAGTGAGCCAAGTGGTTTTTACCGAAGTGAACAACTCGTTGATGAGTAACTTTAAATAGCGCTTATAACGAATAATAAAATGCCCAGCTTTGCTGGGCATTTTATTTAAAATCAATACGAATGTGTTAGGTAATATTTATATAAGGGAGCTAAATATTAATTAAAATAAACCGCACTAAAAGTAGCAAGTGTATTACCGCGACTGTTTTTAAGTTTTAGTGATTCACCTGTTATTTCCCACTTTGAAGTTTTGCTAAGTACGTCAGACATAGCTGCTTCTTGGCTCATATTATCCGAGCACATCTTTTTTGTACTTGCTAGCTGACTAAGTGTAATTGTTTGCTGCTCGGTGCTATAGCTTCCGCTAAAATTATTACAGCCTAAAAAGCCATTAACGCGGTGGTCTTTATTGAACTGAATGAATGGTTCTTTAGTTGTAACATTCACAGTTTGAGCATTTATTGTTATTGCTTTCCAGTAAGTATTTGTGAGTGTTACATCGGGTTTTTGAGTCGACACTTTTGAAAGCTCAATTTTATAGGGGGTAGTTAACTGTGATTCTGCAAACGGGTCATGATTTGTTGTACTTGTGTAAAGCACTTTGTCTTTATTTATAATTCTGGCGCTTAGGCTATAGCGATGTTTATCGCTAATTTTGCTGGCATCATAAATTAGCTCAACGGTAAATGGCGGGGCTTGGGTTACATCAATCACTTCTTGTGTGATTATATCGGCTTTTACATCCATTTTAGATACATTGGAAAGCGTAACTATTAATTGCGAGCCAGGGCGAAGCATACTGCGATCTTTGTAGCTAGCTTGGATAGTAAGGCTGGTTATTGCTTCTGCAATTTCTGTGTTTTCAGTCGATTTAGTTTGCTCACCGCAGCCAGTTACTGCAAAAGCGCTAAGCGCCAATAAGCCAATCCCTGCAACTGCTTTTTTACGCGAAGATACTGCTTGATGCTTTTCCATGTTGGTTATCCTTACTCAATATTATGTCCTTAGTGTATTACCTAGTTACTTAATCATTCCTTAACTTATTTTAAACATAAAAAAAGGCGCATTAGCGCCTTTAATAATTAAAAACAAACGATTATTTTTTAACAAACTTAGTTAAAATAACAATGCGCTGGCCGTCAACTCGCCCTTCAATATGTTCAGGGTTGCTGGTTAGGCCAATATTACGAACAGCTGTTCCACGTTTAGCGGTAAGGCTACTGCCTTTAACGTCTAAGTCTTTAATTAGGGTAACAGTATCGCCTGCTTGAAGAACTACACCGTTGCTATCTACATGCTTTAAATCGTCATCTTCGGCAAGTGCTTTTTTAGCCCAGGTTAGCGTGTCTTCTTCAAGGTAAATCATGTCTAGCGCATCTTGTGCCCAGCTATTATCAGGCGCTAAACGCGAAAGCATTCTGTAAGCTACAACTTGTACTGCAGGAGTTTGGCTCCACATGCTATCGTTTAAACAGTGCCAATGTGTAGGCGTTATTTCGCTGTTATTCTCGATTTGATCTTTACATGTTTGACACGTGTAAATACATTTATCTGAGTGGGTTTCAGTTACCGGTGGTACTTCATAAACAGATAAGTTCTCGGTGGCTGCACACAATTCACATTGATTATAACTACGTTCGATTAAGGCTTTTTCAATACTCATGGGGCTCTTTCTGATTCTGGTCGAGTTAACATTTGCTGCTATTATACTCCAAAACACGAGCTCTGTGCCATTAGTCCCTTAATTTTGTGTGGGTATATTACTCATATACTTATCTTCAATACTTTTTATATATCCTTGAGCATGAAGGTTTTTAATTGCTAGGTTTATTTGGGGCAATAATTCTTTATGTTTGCTTAATAAACGAATTCTTAAAAAACCATGGGAATGCTGTGCGCCAAAGGCAATGTTTATCTCTAATTGCTTTGCCCAATAGAGCGCAGTTAACTTACCTACTAGTGCAGCTTCTACACGGTTTCTTGAGAGAGCGGTCATAAGTTCTTTCTCGGATGGAAAGTCAACGCGCTCAAAGGTGTTGTCATTAAAGTAATAGTAACCTAGTACTGTTCCTATATATTTGCCCTTTAAGCTATCGGCGCTTTGCCAGTTCTGGGCATTTTGAGGCAAGGTAACAATCATTTCTGTGGCATAAATAAGGGGCTCTGAAAAAACATAGCGAGAGTCATTTCTCTCATCCTTTGGGAGCCATTCTAATGAAATAACATCAAAATCGATTATTTCATCTTGTAAATATTTGGTAATACGCTTTGTGGGTAGGTCGATATGAGAAGCTGCAATATTTGCATCATCGAGTGCTTTTTCAATAATTTCGGGTAATACACCAGGCTTTTCTGGATCATTTGTATAATATGGATAATGACTACCTGACGCGCTAACATTGTATTTGAGGGGAGTAGGGTTAATGCTGGCATAGCTAAAAGATACAAATAGTAGAGGGCTCAGTACTAATAACCGAATAAAGTTAGCCAAATCTCCACCTTTTATATTAATATTTTTATATTAGTGTTGTGTAATTTTAACATTTTTGCAATGACGACTATGTTTATCTTATGCGAGTTGCATTAAAGTACACATATTATTGGCTGTTTTGCCATCTCTTATTTATAGGTTTAGAGCCAAGTGAAATTAAATAACATACCTGAAGAGGTACAAAAAATAACTCAGTTTGTCGCGCGGCAACCTATTTTTGATATAGACCAGAATGTTTTCTCGTACGAACTGCTTTATCGAGACTCAGCCAACAATGCGTTTCCTGTGGGCACTTCTGATGTGCATGCGACAAGCCGCCTGTTTTTTAATGCATTAATGTTGGTAGGTTTAGATAGACTTACCGCGCATCATTTAGCTTTTATAAACTTGTCATCAGAAACTATTCTCGATAACTTTCCCAAACTTTTATTGCCAGAAAATAGTGTTATTGAAATAGTAGAGCGCACGGGTAATATTCCTGCGGTTGCTGAGCGTGTGCAAGAACTTAAAAAAGAAGGGTATGTTTTTGCACTTGATGATTACGATGGCGATCCAAAATGGGAGCCACTATTAGCACATGTTGATTACATAAAAATTGAGATAGATGATCCGGTTATTAAAACCAATATGCGCATTAAAAAAATAAAACGCGCAAATCCACATGCAAAAATAATTGTTGAACGAATAGAGACGCATGAACAATTTAATATATTAAAATTGGCAGGCTGTGATTTATTTCAGGGGTTCTTTTTTTCTCGCCCAGAAATGATTACGTATAAAGGTGTAGAGCCTTCAAAGCTAACCGTTTTTGATCTATTGCGTTTTACAGCAAAAGAAACACTTTGCTTTAAAGAAGTTCACCAACGTGTAGCCAGAGATGTCGCCATAACAGCGAGGGTTTTAAAGCTGGCTAACGCGCGTTCAGGCAAAGCAAATTTAGTCATTACGTCTATTTCACAAGCGGTTATTTATTTAGGCGAGGACACAATAAGACAATTTGTTCGTGTATTAGCAATTAGTGAGTTGGGGGTCGAAAAACCAACCGAATTAACTAAGCTTGCTTTAACGCGGGCACAATTTATGTCGCTTATTTTAGAGCAAAATAATAGAGAACTGACTGAGCAAGGCTATCTAGTGGGTTTGTTTTCTGTGCTTGATGCCATTTTAGATGGCGATTTAAAAGACATAGTTAAAGAGTTTACTTTAGATGCTGCAATATCTGATGCGTTACTACTTGAAAAAGGCACTTTAGGTGAGTGTTTATCGCTAATAAAAGAGTTTGAAGTAGATAATATTGATAAGGCGATGGTTCAACTAGCTAAAATAAATCCCGAACAACATGTTGGGCATATATTTAATTTTTTACTGGATGCTGTTTTATACAGTGACGACATTATTGAGGCAATAGCAGAATAAATATGCGTAATTGGTTGTCGGTTATAAGTGTAGTGGTTGCTCTTTGTTTATTGTTTCCTGGTATTACAAAACCAGTATTAACAATAGAGGGCAACATAGATAAATCAAAACTAGCGCAAGCGGGTATTGAAATGCTGGCTGAAGAGGGCGATGGTCGAACTCGCAGTATGCTAATGATGTTCTCGAACATGCTAGGGCTTGATAAGTTAGAAGGTGAGATTAGCGCCTATAACAAAACACAAAGTATTTTAGGCACAGTTAAAGAGCTTGCTAGCAATAATAATTTATTTGTAGCCGCTTTAGTGGGGTTGTTTTCTATTGTTATTCCAAGCTTGAAGCTGCTATTACAATTGCTTTATTGTTGCCTACCTTTGAATGGGTTTAAGCAAAAGCTCGGTCTGGTTATTTGTGCATTAAGTAAGTGGAGCATGGTTGATGTATTTGTTATTGCATTAATAGTGACTTACTTAGCAGGTAACGCCCATGGTAAAAGTGGTGAGCTACTTGTTATGAATGCACAATTTGGTGAAGGGTTTTGGTATTTTAGCGCATATTGTATATTTGCAATTATCGCGAGTAACTTAATTAAAACACCTGATAAACCGCAGTCTACATAATTAAAGTATTTGTGGTTGCCGTTAGGTTGCCTTACAATCATTTTAAAGTTTATTAAAAGGCATAATGTTGCAACGTTTTTACTCTAGTTTACTCATGATAACTTTACTGCTCTCTTTTGTGGGTCAGGCAGTTGCGTCTGTAGCTATGGTATGCGAAATGCCACATATGCCAACTAAAACAGCAATGCATGCCCAAATGCCAATGACACAAAGTAGTGATGCAACAGCTGTCGATAGCATGTCTGAAAATATGATGCAGATGGATTGTTGCGACGACGAAAGTACGCCACAAAATGACTGTAAATGCCCTATGAGTGGCTGCGCTGCTAACTCAATGCTTAATGTTGATACTTTATTTAGCGTTACTTTACTTGAATCTGAAAAAGTAAATGTACGTGTATTTACTACACAAATTAATATACCTCGTTCACTCTATCGCCCTCCTATGTCTGCTTAATAGCAGGATAGGTGTAATATCAATTTTATTGAAAACATGCTCATTCTAGCGAGTTAAATAACTCTCTAACTGCGTTAAAAATTACTTATATAAAGCAACTATACTGCGTAATTTTTTCCTTGTTATAGAGCTATTTCCCTACCGCAATAATAGATCATTAATTCAATGCAATTGATATAAAAGGTTTTTGTAAAACTCCTAAACACCTTTTTTGCTTCCTAATTTAAGATTTTCTTTTATTTTTAGATGGAGCAGGTGATGAACCACGCTGTAAGTATTAAAGTCGTATTATGTAGTGTTGTGTTATTTAGCATAGCTGTTAATGCGCAAAATAACCTAAATACCGAAATACTAAAGCAAACTAGTAATGAGCAAACGCTTAGCTTAACGCAAGCGCTTAATTATGCGCTAACGCATGAGCCATGGCTAAAAGCGAGTGGCTACCAAGAAGATGCAGCAATAGCGCAAAGCATTGCCGCAGGCACCTTACCCGATCCTGTTTTAACGGTTGGCTTACTCAACTTACCTACTAACGGTTATGCGTTTGACCAAGAAGGGATGACGCAGCTTAAAGTTGATTTGAGCCAAAAGTTTAGCCGAGGGAATAGTTTAGCGCTTAAACAAAAAGCATTAGCACAGTCTGCTCAACAATACCCTTGGCAGCGCGCCGATCGCTTAGCACAAGTAAAAGCAATTGTGATTGAGTCGTGGTTAAACGCGTATCGTGCTCAGCGAAGTATTGCTTTAATTGAGCAAGATAAAGGGCTATTTACTCAACTTATTGACATTACCGAAGCAAGCTACGCAAGCACCTTAGGTAAAACACGTCAGCAAGATATTATTCGTGCGCAATTAGAACTCACCCGTCTTGAAGATAAGCTGGTTATGCTTGAGCAGCAATTTGAAAGTGCTAAAAACCGCTTAGCACAGTGGTTACCTATGGATATGCTTATGCAGCCTTTAAATACTGAGTTTACTAAAACCGCAGGGCTGGTTGATTTTGCGAGCCTTGAATTTGATAAACTAATACAGTTGCTTATGGCGCATCCCGCAATTATTGCGATAGATAAAACCGTAACGGCAAAGCAAACCGAAGTTGCACTCGCTAAGCAAAGCTACAAACCTCAAATGGGCGTTAATGTGGGTTATGGTTACCGAGATGATACCCCGATGGGTGAGTCGCGAGCTGATTTACTCTCGGTAGGATTTAGCATTGATTTGCCATTGTTTACTGATAACAGACAAGATCAACAAGTTAAATCGGCTATTGCGAGTGCAGAAGCTATTAAAACACAAAAGCTGGTGGCGCTTCAAAAACTCAAAGGCATGTACTTTAAGGAGTTTAGCCAACTCGCTCGTTTGCAAAAACGCGATGCGCTTTATCAAAATACGTTATTACCGCAAATGTCAGAGCAATCTCAGGCAACACTAAATGCTTATACACGCGACGACGGAGATTTTTCTGACGTGATGCGCGCGCGCATTAGTGAACTTAACGCCAAAATAGACGCGCTTAATATTCAAGTAGATCAACATATTATTACTGCCCGCCTTAATTATTATGCAAGTAGCTTAGACCCCCAAGTAATGAGCGAGCAAACTGGAGAATTACACAATGAATACTAATTTAAAGTTACTTGTTGCGGCCTTAGTTGGTGCAGGCGCCTTTGGGTTAATAGGCGGCTTAGTAACGCAGTTTTTACCTAGCAACTCGGCAATGAATGAACAACAAAGCGCTGACAAACAGCCCTTATATTGGGTAGCTCCTATGGATAGTAATTACAGGCGTGACACGCCAGGGCTTTCTCCAATGGGAATGGATTTAGTACCTGTGTATGAAAACGCTAGCAACGCTCAGGATGGACCAGGTGCTGTAACTATTTCGCCTGCAGTAGTTAATAACTTTGGTGTAAGGACTGCCAAAGTGCAGCTTAAAACACTTCACAGCGATATAAATACTGTGGGTTATGTGCAATATAACCAAGACCAACTTATTCACATTCATCCGCGTGTAGAAGGCTGGATTGAAAGTTTATATGTTAAAGCACAAGGCGCAGAAGTTAAAGCTGGTGAGCCTTTATATACTTTGTATTCACCACAATTGGTGAACGCACAGGAAGAGCTTTTACTGGCAGTTAATCGTAATAATACCGTGTTAATTCGCGCTGCAAAGGCGCGTTTAGAGTCGTTAAATGTGTCTGATGGATTTATCGAGCGCTTACAAAAAAATAAAAAGATAATGCAAAATATTACTTTTTACGCAAAGCAAAGTGGTGTGGTAGATGAGCTAACAGTACGAGAAGGCTTTTACGTTAAACCAGGCACATCAATGATGAGTATTGCCCAGCTTGATGAAATTTGGGTAGAGGCAGAAGTGTTCGAGCGCCAATCAGAACAAGTGAGCGTTGGTTTGCCCGTTACAATGACGCTTGATTACTTAAAAGGTCAAAAGTGGGAAGGTAAGGTTGATTATATTTACCCCGCGCTTGATGCTAAAAACCGGACTCTGCGTGTAAGGCTTAGGTTTGAAAATGTAGATCATCGGTTAAAACCAAATATGTTTGCACAAGTGAGCATTCACGCTAAAGCGAGTAAGGCGCAATTTACAGTCCCTAAAGAAGCGGTAATCCGCACGCAGCATCAAAACCGTGTGGTTATTGCATTAGGTGAGGGGCGTTTTAAATCGGTAGAAGTTGAAGTTGGGCAAATTAATAGTAATGAAGCGGTCATTTTGTCAGGTGTAATGACAGGTGACACGGTAGTTACTTCAGCGCAATTTTTAATAGACTCTGAATCGAGTAAAAGCTCCGACTTTAAACGAATGGAAATGCCTAGTTCTAGTATTAGCTCAGGTATGAGTTCTGTTTCAGGCTCGAATATGAACATGGATATGCAGCCACAAAACGCCACGATTAACGGCACTATTAATGCCATAGATACACAAAATCGCATTATTAATATTAGCCGAGAAGCCATTGAAAAATGGAATCGAGAACCCGCCACAATGGACTTTGTATTAGCGCCAGATATTGATATTAGTCAGTTTGAAAATGCCCAGTATATTAATTTTACTTTTAGCATTATTAACGATGAATTTGTAATTACTAAAGCGCAAAACGCAGAGCCGATTGATCATTCTACTATGCAACATAGTTCTCACTAGGAGCCATTATGATAACTGCCATTATTCGCTGGTCTGTTAGCAATCGCTTTTTTGTGTTGTTGCTTACATTAATTTTACTGGGTGGAGGATTGTTTGCGGTAAAAAATACTCCCGTGGATGCCTTGCCTGACTTATCTGATGTTCAGGTCATTATAAAAACCACTTATCCGGGGCAAGCGCCGCAAGTAGTGCAAGACCAAGTTACATTTCCGCTCACCACAGCAATGCTTTCTGTGCCGGGTGCGCAAACTGTAAGGGGTTTTTCGTTTTTTGGAGACTCGTACGTTTACGTTATTTTTGACGAAAAAACCGATTTGTATTGGGCGCGTAGCCGAGTACAAGAATACCTAAGCCAAGTAGCGAGTAGATTACCCGATAGCGCTACGCCAGAGCTTGGCCCTGATGCAACAGGCGTAGGTTGGATTTACTTATACGCACTAATTGATAAAACAAATAAACACGATATTAGTCAGCTACGAAGCTTACAAGATTGGTTTTTAAAGTTTGAGCTACAAACTGTGCCTGGAGTCTCTGAAGTGGCTGCTGTTGGTGGCATGGTTAAGCAATATCAAGTCAATGTAGAGCCTGATAAATTACGCGCATATGGTATTCCGCTTAGTCTCATTCAAACGGCTATTCAACAAGGCAACCAAGAGATGGGCGCCTCAGTAGTTGAAATGGCTGAAGCAGAATACATGGTAACAAGCACCGGCTACATTAAGAGTGTTACCGACTTGGAAGCCATTCCGCTTGGTGTAAACGCTAATGGTACTGCGCTGCAATTGCGTGATGTAGCTGATATTCGAGTCGGACCGCAAATGCGCCGTGGTGTAGCAGAGCTAAATGGCGAAGGTGAGGTAACCGGCGGCATTGTTATTATGCGCTATGGCGAAAATGCACAAAAAACCATTGAGCTCGTAAAAGCAAAATTAGAATCGCTTAAAAAGGGATTGCCAGAGGGTGTTGAAATAGTCCCTGTGTACGATCGCTCCAACTTAATAAATAACGCGGTAGATAATTTAACAAGTAAGCTAATTGAAGAGCTTATTGTAGTTGCCTTAGTGTGTGTGGTGTTTTTGTTTCATGTGCGCTCATCGCTGGTGGCGATTATTACGTTACCGCTTGGGATTTTAACGGCATTTATAATTATGTATTGGCAGGGGATTAACGCCAATATTATGTCTTTAGGAGGAATTGCAATAGCCATAGGGGCAATGACTGACGGTGCTATCGTCATGATTGAAAATATGCATAAACATATGGAAAAAACGCCCCTTACCAACGAAAACCGCTGGGAAGTTGTGGCTAAATCGGCGAGTGAAGTGGGTCCTGCATTATTTTTTAGTTTATTAATTATTACCGTCAGCTTTATGCCGGTATTTATTTTAGAAGCGCAAGAAGGACGTATGTTTGCGCCACTCGCTTACACTAAAACCTATGCTATGGCAGCGTCTGCTGGGCTTGCGATTACCTTAGTGCCGGTATTAATGGGTTACTTTATTAGAGGTAAGGTCATTTCGGAGCAAAAAAATCCAGTTAACCGATTACTCGTCGCAGCGTATCGTCCACTACTTAACTGGGTGCTTAAATTTCCAAAAATGACATTGGTACTCGCGGTGGTTGTTTCTGTTATTGGCTTTTACCCGGTAAATAAAATAGGCAGTGAATTTATTCCGCCACTCGATGAGGGCGATTTAATGTATATGCCCACAACGTATCCTGGTTTATCGGTAGGTAAAGCGCGCGAAATACTACAGCAAACCGACAAGTTAATTGCCACAGTACCCGAGGTTAAAACAGTATTTGGTAAAGTTGGGCGAGCAGAAACTGCAACAGATCCTGCGCCGCTTACAATGATAGAGACGTTTATTCAGTTAAAACCAAAAGACGAATGGCGCGAGGGTATGACTCTTGAAAAACTTAAAAAAGAACTCGACGGTTTGGTTAAGTTTCCAGGGCTAACTAATGCGTGGGTAATGCCAATTAAAACACGCATTGATATGCTCGCAACCGGTATTAAAACTCCCGTGGGCATTAAAGTTGCGGGACCAAAGTTGAGTGAAATTCAAAAAATTGGTCAGCAAATAGAAGTGCTATTAAAAGATGTGCAAGGCACCGCATCGGTTTACTCAGAGCGAGTAGCCGGTGGACGTTATATAAAAGTAGATATAAATCGTGAAAAAGCCGCGCGTTATAGCTTAAACATTAGCGACGTACAGCAAGTTGTATCTACTGCAATAGGTGGTACAAACGTAACACAAACGGTAGAAGGGCAAGAGCGTTATCCTGTTAATTTACGTTATCCGCAAGCATACAGAGACTCGCCAGAAGAGTTAATGCTGTTACCTATTGTAACTCCTACAGGGCAGCGTATAGCACTTGGTGATGTAGCCGATGTATTTATTGAAGATGGACCGCCTGGTATAAAAAGCGAAAATGCACGTTTAAACGGTTGGAGTTTTATTGATATAGATGGCGTTGATATTGGTACTTACGTTGAGCACGCTCAGCAAGTGCTCGATAAAGACCTAATACTACCTGCTGGCTACTCAATTACGTGGGCTGGGCAGTATGAATACATGCAGCGCGCTAAAGAAAAACTGACTTATGTATTACCACTTACATTAGCGATTATTATTGTATTGCTTTACCTTAATTTTAGAAGCTTTGCTGAGGTCACTATTATTATGGCTACGTTGCCACTGGCAATGATTGGTGGCGTATGGCTAATGTATTTAGAGGGCTTTAACTTTTCAGTTGCAGTAGGTGTAGGCTTTATTGCCTTAGCCGGTGTTGCGGTAGAAATAGGGGTCATTATGTTGGTGTATTTAAACCAAGCCTATCAAGAAAAGTGCCTCGAAGCAGAGCAAGCCGGAAAACCGCTTAGCTTAGTGCAATTACAGCAAGCTATCATTGAAGGAGCAGGGCTTCGAGTACGCCCGGTTATGATGACTGTCGCGACAATTATTATCGGTTTATTACCTGTACTTTATGGCACGGGCACCGGAAGCGAAGTAATGAGTCGAATAGCAGCGCCTATGGTTGGCGGTATGGGCAGTGCAATTGTACTCACCTTACTTGTTATTCCTGCGGTTTACCTACTATGGCGCAAACAAGGACTTAAATAATATAAAACAACAAGACTATAGAGCAATGCTGTTACTACCCATGCATTGCTCTATAAAAATTACCTATAATTTGTAAGTTGTTCTATTAGATAGCTAGTTATTACTAATATTTAAATTAACTAACTGTTTTTAAATAGCTTTTTAATTGGCACGCTTTACGCAGTGTATTACCTATACAGTCAACTAAGTAAGGAATGCACATGCAAGTTAAAACAATTAAAGAGGTATACGATTGGACCGTTTTGTTTCATACGCAAATGGCGGCTAATTTTTATAGCGTAAAGGATTTACTCGATGAACATAATGCAATGCTGGTGGACTACTACCTAAATTACGAAAAAAAACTCGCCGAAGATTTAGTCGGGTTTAAAGCGATAACCGAAATAAATACGCTCGATACGTACAGTTATGAATACTTTGCTAAAAATCCTGAGCTAATTACTTTTGAAGACATTAGTAAAGATCAGCAATTCGATGAAGAAGTCATTCAAGGGTATTTAGCACAGCAACATCAAAAAGTGATTGAGTTATATGAATACTTACTTGAACGCGCCGAAACCGAAAGTGGGCAAGAAAAGCTTCAACAAATACTAGAGCTTGAAAAGCAAGGTATAAAGCAAATGATGCAAAGTACTAATCGTCATATGGATATGTAGCTTTATAAAAGAGCGGGATTACTGAGTTTATCTCGCTCTTATTAGCTTTAAGGTGATTATTTAAAATAGCTGATGCTTGCATCGGCTTATTTTATGTCTGCGTTAAATAATCTGCAGAGCATTTTGATGGACTAAAATGGTATGCGTGTCAGTTGTATGGCACGCATAAATGGAGGTTAAACTTCTTCCGTATCTACAATCAAATCACTTGTAATTGATTCCAATGCTTCAATAACTTCGTCTTTATCCATACCATTTGGCAGAGTAACGGTAGCAACAGCGCTAAAAATAGGCACTCCCCAATTAGGTGCGCTTTGTTGTCTTGAATTTAAGTGAGTAATATTAGCGCCTTTATGACGTATTACACTTGCCAGTTCTTGAACAATACCAGGACGGTCGTTACCTGTTATAACTAGATTAATTTGCTCTAGTGTTGATGGTTCAATCTCTGTGTTTCCGGTTTCAATACGAACGTCTAATTTAGGTAACTTATTTAAAGCACTTTGTAATGATTGAAAATGCTCCTCAGCAACTTCAAGTTGAATAATACCTGCAAAATGACCTAATAAATGGCTTAAGTTACTACTAAGCCAGTTGCCATGATTTTGTAATACGACTGATGAGATGCTCTCTACTAAACCAGGGCGATCTTTCCCTAAAATAGTTATAACCAACTGCTTCATAAATAATTCTCTTTTTAAGCCCAAAGAAAGTAAATGCATAGGCATTAAGTATGTTGTCTAATTTAAATTGTGTGTTGTTGCACTTTTTATAAATCTTTGATTATAAATTAAAAAAATGAATATAGTTGTGTTGACTATACGCAGTATTAATAGTCATTATTATTTACTAAGTACTCTTTTAGTATTGACCTCGATAAATACTTTGTCCAATTATTTTATAATTTAGTTCACTTATAAATCACCTATTTGAAGCTAATTTAGACTTTTCCCTCGTTAGTTTTATTTAAAGCTGTTTTAGAGTGCTTATTATTACTGCTGTAACATTACTGTCATCTTGATGAAATATAATTTATGCAACGTTAAGATTTAAGGGTGTTTTGATGACTTCAAATCCGAATAAGCCGACTTTTAATACGGATCGAAGCCGTCTATTTAAAGATCGGTTTGCCAAGTTTGGCATAACCGCAGGTGGGATAATGGTATTGGTAGCACTGCTATTAATATTCTTTTACCTTCTTTATGTAGTACAGCCAATTTTTGAATCAGCAAAAGTAGAAAAACGCGATAGCTTTCATGTTGCTAATTCACAGCAAATAGCAGGCTTAGGTGTAGAAGAGCAAACTGAAGTTGCTTATTTACTCAGTCAGCAAGGTCAGGTTGATTTTTACAGTGTGCAAGATGGCAGCTTTGGTAAAAAGCTTAAAACATTAAACGCCGAGCTACCAAGTGATGCAACAAGCTTTGCAACAAGCGCGCCTTTTCAAGGGCATTATGCGTTTGGTTTAGAAGATGGCACCGTAATGGTTGTTGCACCTAAATTTTTAGTTACCTTTCCAAATAACGAGCGTAAATTAACACCTCGCTTAGGTTTTCCTCTAGGGGAAATGGCTTTAGAAGTAGATGAACAAGGTGCAGCTATTAAACGCTTTGCATTTAGTCACTATGAAGACAAAACAGCGGTTGTAGCTCTTACAGAAGATAAGCGTGTATTATTTAGCAGCTTTATTGCTGAAGAGAATATGTTTACCGGTGAAGTAGAGTGGGTTGTTGAGCGTACAGAACTTGATGTTAATGGACGTGTAGACGAATTATTAATGTCGCCAGATACAACACGTACTTTTGTACGTTCTGCTAATCAAGTGTATGTATACGATACGCGTGACCCAAGTGATGTAGAGCAAATTCAGTTGCTTTCGGCTAACGAAGAAAATGCAAATATTGTATCTGCACAACTGCTAGCGGGCGCAAACTCACTCATGCTTGCTAATGATAACGGTGAGGTTTCGCAGTGGTTTGAAGTAAACACTGACACAGGCCGTGAATATCAAAAAATTCGCTCATTTGAAACAACTAAGCAAAGTAAATTAAATGTATTTACTGAGTTTTACCGTCGTACTTTTTTTACTACTGGCAATAATGGTGAGCTAGGCGTGTACTACACAACCAGCGAAGCAAAACTTTGGCAGGGGAAAGTAAGTGAAGGCGCAATAGAAAACTTTGCAATTGCACCACGTTCAAATGCTGCGTTAATTTTAGCGGATAATAAGCTAACAGTATTAGACATTCATAACGAGCACCCAGAAGTTACGTGGTCAGCACTTTGGCAAGAAGTGTGGTACGAAGGTTACCCAGAGCCAGGTTATATTTGGCAGTCAACATCAGCCAGTGACGACTTTGAATCTAAGTTTTCACTTGTGCCAATTTCGTTCGGTACATTAAAAGCAGCACTTTATGCGATGTTGTTTGCTGTACCAATCGCGCTTTCGGCGGCTATTTACACGGCATACTTTATGTCGAGCAAATTACGTAAAGTGGTTAAGCCTACCGTTGAAATAATGGAAGCATTACCAACCGTTATTTTAGGTTTTTTAGCGGGTCTTTGGTTAGCCCCATTAATAGAAGAGCACTTACCTGCCATTGTTGGGTTACTCATATTATTACCTTTAGGTATGTTAGCGACAGGTTTAGCCTGGACTAAATTACCAACAAAAATACGCCATAGAATTCCTGATGGTTCGCATTCAATCATCCTTATTCCGGTCGTTTTACTTATTGGTTGGTTTTCGTTTGCTATGAGCGAATTTGTTGAACTTTGGATGTTTGACGGCAATGTACGTCAGTACTTAACAAATGAGCTAGGTATGACATTCGATCAACGTAACTCGCTTGTTGTAGGTATTGCGATGGGTTTTGCGGTTATTCCTACTATATTCTCAATTGCAGAAGACGCGGTATTTAGTGTTCCAAAGCATTTATCAAATGGCTCATTAGCATTAGGTGCAACGCAGTGGCAAACACTAATACGTGTTGTATTACTAACAGCAAGTCCAGGTATTTTCTCTGCGGTAATGATGGGACTTGGCCGAGCAGTTGGTGAAACCATGATTGTACTTATGGCAACCGGTAATACACCGATTATGGATTGGAGCATTTTCCAAGGTATGCGTACGCTTGCAGCAAATATTGCAGTTGAAATGCCAGAGTCAGAAGTAGGTAGTTCGCACTATAGAATATTATTCTTAGCAGCCTTTGTATTATTCATATTCACATTCATTTTTAACACAGTCGCTGAGTTTGTTCGCCAGCAACTGCGTGAAAAATACAGCTCAATGTAAGCGGAGAGACATGACATGGTAAAGCAGTGGTTTAAGTCTGGTTCTCCTTGGATTTGGATGACCGGTGGTGCAGTGAGCATCAGTTTGATTTCAGTTTTAGGCTTATTGGCAATGATAGCCTGGAAAGGGTTAAGCTTTTTCTGGCCTTCAGAAGTTGTACAGTTTGAACTTGAAGGGTCGATTGCAAAGCAAACCGTTATTGGCGAAGTTTACGATCGTGAATTAGTACCAAAAACGCGTTTAGCCGCGACAGGTATTGATGTTAGCGGGTTTGAAAAAGAAGAAATAGAGCGCTTACTTATTAAAACAGGTAACCGCGAATATGTAGATTTAGATTTTCGTTGGATATTAGAAACCGACATAACAAATAAAACAGCACCAGCG
This sequence comes from Pseudoalteromonas sp. SWXJZ10B, assembly GCF_015864475.1. Classification (NCBI taxonomy): domain Bacteria; kingdom Pseudomonadati; phylum Pseudomonadota; class Gammaproteobacteria; order Alteromonadales; family Pseudoalteromonadaceae; genus Pseudoalteromonas; species Pseudoalteromonas sp. SWXJZ10B. The sequence goes on along the minus strand of NZ_JADYXD010000007.1, from coordinate 130,619 downwards.
GCGCTTGCAGTATTTGAGCGTAGTAAAAACGGTAACTTTTATGGTTATGTGCAAAACGTTATTAAAGACGGTCAACCGGTTAATGGCGATAAAATAGAAGCGCTACATGAGCTTGTAGAGCGTGCGGTTGATTTAAATGACGAAGCACTTGATTTGCAAAATGGTGACATTGGGCATATTAACTACGCACTTGAACGCTTACGTTTAAAAGAAAAAGGCTACTTACTTGATAACGCTCTCACTGATGAGCGTGTTGCTGAGCTTGCTCAAGCACGTGCTGAATTACGTGCAGAGTATGGTGTACTTGAAAAAGATTTATTTGCACTACGCAAACAAGCTAAACGTGACCACGTAACTGTAAAAGATATGCGCGGTGAAGTTGTTACAATTCCTATGTATCAAGTACTTGATGTTTGGTTTCCAAACGATATGGGCTTTTTTGCAAAGCTAGGCCACTACTTTGTGCAACTAGGTAAGTTTGTATCCGATGATCCACGTGAAGCAAATACAGAAGGCGGTGTTTTCCCTGCTATATTTGGTACTGTATTTATGGTTATGCTGATGGCTGTAATTGTGACGCCGTTTGGCGTTGTAGCTGCAATTTACTTACACGAGTACGCCGCAAAAAATGCAATCACTAAAATGATTCGTATCGCAGTGATTAACTTGGCCGGTGTTCCTTCAATTGTATACGGTGTATTTGGCCTCGGCTTTTTTGTATACATGTTAGGTGGTAGCTTAGACCAATTATTTTATCCAGAATCGTCGCCAACGCCAGTATTTGGTACGCCAGGTGTAATGTGGTCGGCATTAACGCTCGCTATACTAACGCTGCCAGTTGTTATTGTATCGACTGAAGAAGGTTTATCTCGTATTCCAAGTACCGTACGTGATGGTTCACTAGCGCTTGGCGCAACAAAAGTTGAAACGTTATGGCGCATAATTATTCCAATGGCAAGCCCTGCAATTATGACAGGTTTAATACTGGCAGTTGCGCGTGCTGCAGGTGAAGTTGCACCGTTAATGCTAGTAGGCGTTGTAAAAATGGCTCCTACATTACCACTTGATGGCAACTTCCCGTATTTTCACTTAGATAGAAAGTTCATGCACTTAGGCTTTCATATATACGATGTTGGCTTCCAAAGCCCTAATGTTGAAGCGGCACGCCCGCTGGTATACGCAACGGCCTTTTTATTGGTGTCGGTGATTATTACCCTAAACATAACGGCCATTGGTATACGTAACCATTTACGTGAAAAGTACAGATCGCTTGAACACTAATTAGTAAAGATTTTATAGGTAACAAAAATGATTACAGTCGCTCCAAAAGTAAACCAAGCTAATATAGGCCAGAAGTTAGACCTAGAAAATTTAACGGATGACCAAAAAGCGCTAGAGATTAAAGATCTCGATCTTTACTACGGTGATAAGCAAGCGCTTAATAAAGTAAATATGAACATTCCTAAAGGCCAAGTAACTGCGTTTATTGGACCATCGGGCTGTGGTAAATCAACTCTATTACGTTGTATTAACCGCATGAACGATTTGGTAGATATTTGTCGTATTGAAGGTGAAATATTACTTCACGGTCAAAATATTTACGATAAGAGCGTAGATGTAGCAGCACTTCGTCGTAATGTAGGTATGGTGTTTCAGCGTCCTAACCCATTTCCTAAATCAATTTATGAAAATGTGGTTTATGGCCTACGCTTACAAGGCATTAAAGAGAAGCGTAAGTTAGACGAAGTGGTAGAGCAATCACTTCGTGGTGCTGCTTTATGGGATGAAGTAAAAGATAGATTACACGATAGCGCGTTTGGCTTATCGGGTGGTCAGCAACAGCGTTTAGTTATTGCTCGCTCAATTGCAATTGAGCCAGAAGTTCTTTTATTAGATGAACCTACATCAGCACTTGACCCTATTTCTACTTTGGTAATCGAAGAGCTAATAAACGATTTAAAAAACCAATTTACCGTTGTTATTGTTACACATAACATGCAACAAGCAGCACGTGTATCTGATCAAACAGCCTTTATGTATATGGGCGAATTGATTGAGTACTCAGACACAAATACCTTATTTACTACACCAACGAAGAAAAAGACCGAAGATTATATTACCGGTCGTTACGGTTAATTAGCCCGTTGTAGCGTGTTGTGCAAGATTAAGAGAGAAGGTAACTATGGAACATAATATTAATAAACATATTTCTGGGCGTTTTAACCAAGAACTAGAAAATGTACGTAATCATGTATTAAGTATGGGTGGCTTAGTTGAGCAGCAGTTAAATAGTGCGCTTGATGCGGTGAGTCGTAACGATGCAGAGCTTGCTCAAAAGGTACGTCAGAACGATTATAAAGTGAATGCAATGGAAGTAAGCATTGATGAAGAGTGTACGCGTATTATTGCTCGTCGTCAGCCTGCAGCAAGTGACCTGCGTTTAGTGATTGCAATTGCTAAAACAATCGCTGATTTAGAGCGTATTGGCGATGAAGCTGAGCGAATTGCTAAAGTTGCACTAGACTCATTTACCAAAGATCAGCAAGATTTATTAGTAAATATTGAAAATATGGGCCGCCAGGTTTTAAAAATGCTACACGACGTACTAGATGCATTTGCGCGTATGGATGTGCAACGTGCATTTCAAGTACATAAAGAAGATGCAAAAGTTGACCGCGAATATGAAGCCATCACACGTCAAATAATGACTTACATGATGGAAGATCCACGCTCAATACCTAAAATCATGGACTTAGTCTGGTCTGTTCGCTCATTAGAGCGTATTGGTGATCGCTGTCAGAACATTGCTGAATACATTATTTATTTTGTTAATGGCAAAGATATTCGCCATACATCTCAAGAAGATATAGAAAAATCACTATGATTTTTTACCCATCATGCTTTTCTATTAAAGCGGCTTAGTGTCGCTTTGTGTATTGCAAGCTTTAGTGAAGTAATAAAAAGCGTTCACAATCTTGGTTAATACTGTAAAATTCATGCTGCAAAGCATATCAATTTGATTAAAGGGTCAGTTATGCCTACAAACGCGTTTTTAGGAGTATTTGCAAAATCTCCTATCAAACCAATGGAAGAACACATCAAGAAGGTTCATCAAGCAAGTAAAGCTTTGATACCTTTTTTTAATCACGTATTTAAAGAAGAGTGGGTACAAGCAGAAGAGCTTCGCATCACTATTCGCAATTTAGAACGTGAAGCTGATGATATGAAAAGAGATATACGTTTACAATTACCGCGTGGTTTATTCATGCCGGTAGAGCGTACAGATCTTCTCGAACTAGTAACTCAACAAGATAAAATTGCCAATAAAGCAAAAGATATTGCAGGGCGAGTGATTGGTCGTGAAATGACCATTCCAAAAGTTATGCAAGCTGATTTCTTAGCTTACTTAACCCGTTGTGTAGATGCGACTAAACAAGCATCTAAAGCAATTAATGAATTAGAAGAATTGCTAGAAACGGGTTTTAAAGGTCGAGAAGTCACCTTAGTAGAAAAAATGTTAGTTGAATTGGATGCCATAGAACAAGACACGGACGAAATGCAGATAAAAGTACGCCGCCAGCTACGTGATGTAGAGGGTGAGTTAAATCCAATTGATGTTATGTTTTTGTACAAAATCATTGAATGGGTTGGCGAGCTTGCAGATATTGCAGAGCGCGTAGGATCACGTCTTGAGCTGATGTTAGCTCGTTAATTTAAAATCAGTTCAAACACGAAAGATTAAGGTTTTACAATGGATATCATTGCATCTTACGGCACGGTATTAATTTTAATTGCCGCAGCAGTCGGCTTTTTTATGGCTTATGGTATTGGCGCGAACGACGTAGCGAACGCCATGGGCACATCTGTAGGTTCAAAAGCGCTAACAATCAAACAAGCTATTTTTATAGCGATGATTTTTGAATTTGCAGGCGCTTACTTAGCAGGTGGTGAGGTTACATCAACAATTCGTAAAGGAATTATCGATGCCGCACCATTTGCAGACATTCCTGAACTTATGGTTCTGGGTATGATTTCGTCTTTATTTGCAGCGGGTGCTTGGTTATTAATGGCCTCGTTCTTGGGTTGGCCAGTATCAACGACTCACTCAATCATTGGTGCAATCATTGGTTTTGCGTTAGTTGCTGTTGGTACTGAGGCGATTCAATGGGATAAAGTAGGTGGTATTGTTGGTAGTTGGATTATAACGCCCGCCATATCAGGCTTTATTGCATACTTAATATTTATGAGTGCACAAAAACTTATTTTTAATACAGATGCACCACTAAAAAATGCTAAACGCTATGTACCACTTTATATGGGTTTAGCAGGTTTTATAATGGCCTTGGTTACAATTAAAAAAGGCTTAAAGCATGTTGGTGTTGATTTAGGTGCAGCCGAAGGGTACGCCTTAGCAATAGCTGTAGCAGTTGTCGTTGCTATAATTGGTAAAATTGCTATTTCTCGTTTAAATATCGATCCAAAAGCAGATAAACAAATGCAATTCAACAATGTTGAAAAAGTGTTTGCTGTTCTTATGGTATTAACAGCATGTTGTATGGCCTTTGCACATGGTTCTAACGATGTTGCTAATGCAATCGGTCCACTAGCTGCTGTTGTAAACATTGTTGAAAACAATGGTGAAATTGCTAAAAAAGCGGCTATTGCTTGGTGGATTCTACCTCTAGGTGGTTTTGGTATTGTTGCGGGTCTTGCTATTTTGGGCAAAAAAGTAATTAAAACGATTGGTGAAGGCATTACACATTTAACGCCTAGCCGTGGTTTTGCTGCTGAACTAGCCGCTGCTTCTACCGTTGTTATTGCATCAGGTACTGGTATGCCAATCTCTACTACTCAAACCTTAGTGGGTGCGGTATTAGGTGTAGGTATGGCACGTGGAATTGGTGCACTTAACATGGGTGTTATCAGAAACATTGTAGTTTCTTGGGTAATTACATTGCCAGTTGGCGCTGCCCTTGCTATTGTTATTTTCTACGTACTAAGAACCGCATTTGGGGTTTAACAAAAAAGTACTCAAAGACTTTTAGCTTGAAAAGATCTCAATGCCCTAGGTGTTGGGGTCTTTTTATTTGTGGAAAGAAAAAATGACCAATCTTCCAAGTATCAAACAGCTACAGTATTTATTAGCTGTTCATCAACATCAGCACTTTGGCAGAGCTGCCAGTGCCTGTTTTATAGGGCAATCTACTTTAAGCAGTGCTATTCAAAATCTTGAAGAAACGTTGGGTTGCCAGCTTATTGAACGCGAAAATCGCAGCCTTATGTTTACCAGTATTGGTGAAGAAGTTGTTGAGCGCTCTCGTAAAATAATTAACGATACAATTAGTTTAAAAGAACTCACTAAAAGCTTTTTAACACCACTGAGTGGTAAATTAACAGTGGGTGTTATACCTACAATTGCTAGCTTTATAGCGGCTCCTCTGTATCACTTTTGTAAAGAAACCTTTTGTGATTTAGAGTTGGTATTAATAGAAGATACGAGTGATAAGCTACTGGATAAACTTGAGCATGGGCATATTGATTTAGCGCTACTTGCACTGCCATACGAAACCGATAAATTTCATACACAAGTATTGGCAAAAGATCAGTTTAGTTTAGTGCACCATAAGGACTACAGCGCTGCAAAGGGCATAGTCGACTTTAATCTATTACCAGAGGCTAGCGTATTCTTACTCGAGCGTGAGCACTGTATGACAGGCCATGCGCTCAGTGCATGTCATTTAAACCGTGCTAGTTGTATTAACCCATTTGAAGCAGCAAGCTTGCATACATTATTGAGTATGGTTGAGCATCAGCTCGGGGTGACTTTTTTACCACAAATGGCGATTAACGCCGGAATTTTAGATAATAAAAATATGGTGGCAACACCATCACAAAGCGATGCATATAGAGATATTGGCATATTGTGGCGGAAAACTACGGGGCGGATCCGCGACTTTAAGTTATTTAGTCAACAGCTTGAGATATTTTTAAAGCGCCAATGTAGTTTAGATTTTTCTAAATAAGAATAGGAAATGAATGAAAGCAGCTTATAAAGGCTGCTTTTGATTTTTAAGATGGCTTTCAAAAGGCTCAAGTTCGGGTAAAAATAGTAAATAAATCCATACCACTAAGTTAAAGTAAGGCACGCAGCCTAATACAGTAAAAACCTTAACTGGGTAGCCTTTAATATTTGCGTAACGATAACACTGATACGCGATTGCAAAATGTATAATCAGTAATAACATAACTAGCTGTGTCATACCTTTCTCCTTAAAAGCTTAAATAGCTTTGAAACCCACTATAAATATCAGTACTATGCCGCCAAAAGGTAATGTCATGTTTTTAAAGTGAAATGCATTAAAAGGCACGACATTTTTTATTTGGTACTGAAAGTATAGGCAAGAAAGGTAATATTGGTAGTAACAAATTGTTTAATTTTGTTTATTTTGGGCTAGCTTGTTGTTGGTAAAACGTTTTATTTTTTGAAATTTTTTCAAGTTCATCTTTTACTTTTTCAACAGGTATTGGGCGTGCAATAAAGTAGCCTTGTCCATAGTCAACACCTATCTCTTTTAGTGCAAAAAATATCTCTTCGTTTTCAACGTACTCAGCTACAGAGCGCTTATCGAGAGACCGACTAATATCATTTATTGCTTTTACTAACGCTAAGTCTATAGGGTCATTAAGCATGTCGCTTACAAATGAGCCATCAATTTTTACATGCTGTGCTGGAAGCTGCTTTAAATAGTTAAATGTACTAAAGCCAGTTCCAAAATCATCAATAGAAAAATGACAGCCTAAGCTATTAAGCTTCTCAATCATTTTACGAGTCGCTTTTAAGTTGTTAATACTTGCTGATTCAGTTATTTCAAAAATTATCCGCGAAGGGGGCACGTTATACTTTTCAAGGTTTGATTCAATTAATGGCAATAAGCGTTCATCTAAGAATGATTGTGCTGACAAATTAATAGCAACTTGGTTTAACTCTGTGTGCTTAGACACACAAGCAACGGCATTACGTATAACGCATTGATCCATCAAAAATGTGTCGTTAAGCATCTCTAAAGAGGGAATGAATTGATTTGGGTACACAAGTTCACCTTTGAGTTTTAAGCGTAAGAGCGCTTCAAAATAAGCAACTTTACACTCTTTAAAATCCCAAATAGGTTGGTAATGCAGTTCAATATTATCTTGCTGCAGTGCTTGTCGAATTTCGTGACCCCATTCAAGCCCAGTTTGAAGCGTATTGTTTTGAGCGTCCTCTTTTGAGTAGCAATGTACTAAGTTACGCCCTAAATTTTTGGCAATATACAAAGCAATATCGGCTTGTTTTAAACATTCATTAGGATCATTGTTTTGTGTCGTAATTTGAGTTAAACCGATAGAGCAGCTAATTGTGTATATCTGATCTTCTGATTTAAAAGCATGTTTTTCTATTGCGCTGCACACACCTTCAGCAATAAGGTGTGCATCCAGTAAATTCATATCGGTAAGTATGACTGCAAACTCATCGCCGCCTATTCGGCACACCAAATGGTCTTCGCCAATATTTGCTTTAAATAATTGCGCCACTTCTTTTAATACTATGTCACCTTGGTGGTGACCTTTGCTGTCGTTTATTATTTTAAAGTGATCGAGGTCAATATAAATAACAGCATGCTCTATGCCATCATACGTGTATTTATCTTGGCATATTTTATTAAGCTGTTGATCAAAGTAATAACGGTTATGTAAACCAGTTAGTGGGTCATGGTGTGCTAAATGACGTAGTTGAAGTTCTGCTTGCTTTCGTTCGTGTATGTTATCGATGGTTGCGGTGATAGTTGCGTTATTACGACTGTTTTTTATTAGCTGTAACCTGCATTCGACCCAAATTAAGTTGCCATTTTTATGGGTGAGTTTTACTTCTATTTGTTGTTGCTGCTCGCCACCATGTAAAATGTCGTTAATAGTATAGTTTAGTCTTCCCTTATCTTCATTATTACAATAAGTACTTAATGGGGTTTGTAGCGACGATTTAACACCAAAGCCACTTAAAGTTTCCCATGCTGGGTTAATAAAACGAATATTACCTTGTTGATCAAGCTCTAAAACAACTGTATTTAGATGTAATAAAATGCGTTGATGAGCCGAAAATAGCTCTTTATAACGAACTTCACTGACGCTTAGCTGCTCTACTTTATAAGCAAATTCAGCGTAACTCACCATAAAATCTTCACGTCGTGCAGCGTGGTCACACACTTTATTTAAAAATGAAGGGTCGTATGGGGCTCTAATAAAATCGGTAACACCAGACAGCAAAAGCTGCTCAGCGTAATCAGCATCATCACTTTCTATAATCGTAACAATAGCTTGTTTAGAATTGTGCTGTAGGATTTCTTCAACGAGTACACTCGAGCTCTCTGCACTTGATGTAGTGGCATCGAGTAGCACAATTGAAAACTGCTGTTGGTTGTAAGCGTTTAGTGCTGCTTTGGCTGAGGTAACGTGAGTAATAGCAAAGTTTAACTTTAACTGTTCACTAATTTTGTCGGCCGTATTTTGAAGCGGCTCTAATAGCAATAAATTTAGTCGGCTACTTTTTTCTAAGTGCGTAGATAAAACATTCGCAAGCACTTGAGGAAGCATGTCTTTATGTTCAAACGGCAGTACAGCATCTATTCCGTAGCTTCTGGCTGTTGTTTCGGCAATACGCTCACAGTAAATTGGCGGAATAAGTAAAATTGGGGTGTTTTTTGGTGTTTTTAATAATCCTGAGCGGATCATCCTCGAAAAGCGCCAGCCGTCAATTTTTCCAACATTAATGCCCGTTATTATAATATCAACAGGGTGTTGTTTTAAAAGCTTTAAAGCTTGTTGGCTATCTTGCGCATCAATAAAGGTAAATACATTTAAGCTATCTAAAGTGCCTTTAATCGCGCGACGTTCAGCACTACTTGCGTTTAATATTAGCAATTTAAGCTGGTTTGGCACGTGTTGAACACCCCTAATGTAACTTATAATAATTCAGCCGAACAAGAATAGTGACATTTAACCATAAGAACAAGAAAATTAAATGACAAACACGCAAACAAGACATTATAAGTTTGGCTGATTTCTTGAGCTTAATATCCGATACATATACACTTGGCGCGATTTTAAATGATGTGGATTACTAATTATGCGCGTGGCTGACTTTAGCTTTGACTTACCTGATGAATTAATAGCTCGTTTTCCTAAAGCGGACAGAACTAGCAGCCGTTTACTTACTTTAGATGGCCCAAGCGGAACTCTAGAACATAAAGTGTTTAGCGACATACTTGATTTAGTAAACGAAGGCGATTTGTTAGTCTTTAACAATACACGCGTAATTCCAGCACGTATGTTTGGTCAAAAAGCCTCTGGCGGCAAAGTTGAAGTGCTTGTAGAGCGAGTGCTAGGTGAACATCGCGTACTTGCGCACGTACGCGCGAGCAAGTCGCTTAAGGTTGGTAACGAAGTTATTTTAGAGGGCAAAGCCAAGGCAATAATGGTTGCACGCCACGATACATTATTTGAGCTTGAGTTTGATCATAGCCAAAACGTGCTAGATATACTTAATGATATTGGTCATATGCCACTGCCTCCTTATATTGACCGACCTGATACCGAAGCTGATCGCGAGCGTTACCAAACTGTTTATGGAGAAAAGCCAGGTGCAGTTGCTGCGCCAACAGCGGGCTTACATTTTGACGATAAGTTAATGACGGCACTAAAAGATAAAGGTGTAAACATGGCCTTTGTTACTTTACACGTTGGCGCCGGTACTTTTCAGCCAGTACGAGTAGATAGTGTTGATGAGCATATAATGCACTCCGAGTACATTGAAGTACCCGATGATGTAGTTGCTGCCGTTGCACAAACCAAAGCAAGTGGCGGGCGCGTAATTGCTGTAGGCACAACTTCAGTACGCTCATTAGAGTCGGCAGCTAAAGTTCACGGCGGCAAGTTAGATACGTATTTTGGTGATACCGATATATTTATTTTTCCGGGTTACCAATTTAATGTTGTTGATGCCATGGTCACAAATTTTCACTTACCAGAATCAACGCTTATAATGCTAGTCAGTGCTTTTAGCGGACAAGACAATATTATGGGTGCATACAATACGGCAATTGAACAAAAATACCGATTTTTTAGTTACGGTGATGCGATGTTTTTAACACGCAAGTAACCGTTTATTATTTAATACTCAGTAAAAAACACTAAAAACCCCAGCAACGAAGCTGGGGTTTTTGTTTAGCATAATAAGCAAACCTGAATTTATCGCAGCTAATAGTATTAATGAGGTAAAAAGGGTAGAATCGAGCGGTTAAATTATAGCTTGTTGGACTGTTTTTCTGACATTGAGGATGATATGAAATTTGAATTAGATTGTACTGACGGAAAAGCGCGCCGCGGCCGCTTAATTTTTGACCGTGGTGTAATAGAAACACCTGCATTTATGCCTGTTGGTACTTACGGTACTGTAAAAGGTATGACGCCAGATGAAGTAAAAGCCACTGGTGCGCAAATATGTTTAGGTAATACCTTTCATTTAATGCTTCGTCCAGGTACTGAAATCATTAAGCAACATGGTGATTTACACGACTTTATGAATTGGGATTTCCCAATTTTAACTGACTCAGGCGGTTTTCAAGTATTTAGCTTAGGCGCAATGCGTAAAATCACTGAAGAAGGCGTGTTATTTCAATCTCCAGTAAATGGTGATGAAATTATGATGTCGCCTGAAAAGTCGATGGAAGTACAGCGCGACTTAGGCTCAGACATCGTTATGATTTTTGACGAGTGTACGCCATATCCAGCAACTGAAAAAGAAGCTAAAGATTCTATGGAGTTATCTCTTCGTTGGGCTAAGCGCTCAAAAGAAGGGCATGGCGACAATCCATCTGCTTTGTTTGGTATTATTCAAGGTGGTATGTACCCAGAATTACGTGCACAATCGCAAGCAGGCTTAGAAGAAATTGGCTTTGATGGCTATGCATTAGGTGGTCTATCAGTAGGCGAGCCTAAAAACGAAATGATGAATATTCTTGATCATTGTGCGTTTAAAATGCCAGAAGACAAACCACGCTACCTTATGGGTGTAGGCAAGCCAGAGGATTTAGTTGAGTCTGTTCGCCGTGGTATTGATATGTTTGACTGTGTTATGCCAACACGTAATGCGCGTAACGGCCATTTATTCATTACCACGGGTGTAGTTAAAATACGTAACGCAGTACATAAAACAGACACAGGGCCACTTGACCCTGAGTGTGATTGCCATACGTGTGGAAACTATTCACGAGCTTATTTGCATCACCTTGATAAATGTAACGAAATTTTAGGTGCGCGACTAAACACAATTCATAACTTACGTTACTATCAACGTGTTATGGAAGGTTTACGTAATGCAATTAGCGAAGGTAAATTAGAAGAATTTGTACAAGATTTTTATGCTCGCCGAGGCCAAGACGTGCCAGAGCTAGTAGATATAAAAAATTAAACTTTAAAATTAAAGAGGAAGTATCATGAGTTTATTTATTTCAAATGCACACGCAGCAGCTGGTCAACCTGCAGCAAGCGGTGGTTGGGAAATGCTAATAATGTTAGCTATTTTCGGTTTGGTTTTTTACTTTTTAATCTACCGCCCGCAAGCTAAGCGCGTTAAAGAGCACAAAAGCTTAATGAGTATGATGGCTAAAGGCGATGAAGTACTTACCCAAGGCGGTTTAGTGGGTAAAATTGTGAAGATTTCTGAAGAGAAAGATTTCATCGTTATCTCTTTAAACGAGCAAGCAGAAGTAACAGTACAAAAATCTGCAGTATCTGCAGTATTGCCAAAAGGCACAATGAAGTCGCTATAAAAATAATAAGGACGACCCCGTGTTAAACAAGTTTCCAGTTTGGAAGTATTTACTTGTTTTAGCTGTGGTAGCCATTGGCCTTTTATATGCCTCTCCAAACTTGTATGGTCGCGATCCGGCTATACAAGTTTCAGGTGCTAAAGGCGCTGATGTCGATCTCAGTGTTGTAGACAAAGTAAACGCAATCCTTGAAAAAAATAATGTAACCGCTAAATCGACAATACTTGAAGATGGACAAATTTTAGTTCGTTTAAAAAATGTTGAAGAACAGCTTAAAGCGCATGACTTACTGCGTGATTCGCTTAACGACGATTATATTTCTGCCATTAATATGGCACCAGCTCAACCAGCTTGGTTAAAAGCGGTTGGTGGTAACCCTATGAAGCTAGGTCTTGATTTAAGTGGTGGCGTACATTTCACCATGGAAATCGACATGGCAACAGCGGTTGATAACCAGCTTGAGCAAATGGAACAAGATTTTCGTAGCGACCTGCGCGAAGAAAAACTACGTTACCGTAGTGTTCGCCGCGTAGCAGGCTCCGATCGTATGCGTGTAGAAATGCGTACTGAAGAAGACAAAAATGCAGCAGAGAGTTTCTTAGAAACTCGCTACCCGCTAAATGTCTACATTGATGACAGCAGTAACGATAAAGCATTTTTTGCGACAATGAGTGAGCAAAAACTCAAAGAAATTCGTGACTACGCTATCAAGCAAAATGAAACGATTATTCGTAACCGTATCAACCAAATTGGTGTTGCAGAACCTAACGTACAACGCCAAGGCGCTGAGCGTATTATTGTTCAACTACCTGGTATTCAAGACACAGCACGCGCTAAAGAAATTTTAGGCGCAACAGCAACACTTGAATTTCGTGAAGTAGACGAAAACGCTGATATTAGCGCTGCTGCTCAAGGTCGTATCCCTGCGGGTACTGAAATGATCATGAGCCGCGACGGTTACCCTGTTGTACTTAAAAAGCGTATTATTCTAGAAGGCAGCCATATAACTGGCGCGCAATCTGGCGCTGATGAATACCAACGCCCGCAAGTGAGTATTACGCTAGATAGCAAAGGTGGGGCAAAAATGAATGCCTTTACCAAACGTGCTATTGGTAAGCGTATGGCAACGGTATTTATTGAGTACAAGCCATCAGGTAAAAAAGATGCAGACGGTAAAGCGCTTCCGCCTATTAAGGTTGAAGAAGTTATTAACGTAGCAACAATTCAAGCACGTCTTGATCGCTCGTTCCGTATTACCGGCATCGATAACCCAGCTGAAGCACATAACTTAAGTTTGCTACTTCGTGCAGGTGCGCTTGTAGCACCAATTCAAATTGTTGAAGAGCGCACTGTTGGTCCAAGTTTAGGTCAAGAAAATATTGAAGCGGGTATGACTGCGGTTGCACTTGGTTTTGCGTTTGTACTTGTGTTTATGCTTGTGTACTACAAAGGCTTTGGTATGGTTGCAAACCTTGCGCTTGCGGCTAACTTAGTACTGATTGTTGGTGTTATGTCTTTAATTCCAGGCGCGACACTTACGCTACCTGGTATTGCAGGTATTGTATTAACCGTAGGTATGGCAGTTGATGCTAACGTACTTATTTTTGAACGTATTCGTGAAGAGCTGGCCGATGGCCGCAGCCCTCAACAAGCGATTCATTTCGGTTACGATAGCGCATTTAGCACTATATTTGATGCTAACATCACCACGTTAATCGCTGCCATTATACTGTTTGCAGTAGGCACAGGTCCGATTGCGGGCTTTGCAGTGACACTTGCGATTGGTATTTTAACTTCAATGTTTACAGCCATTGTTGGTACCCGTGCGGTAATCAACTTATTTGTTGGTGGTAAACGTATTGATAAACTTTCGATTTAAGGAGCTGACATGCAAATTTTAAGTTTGGGTAGTAGAACCCTTCGTTTCATGTCTCTTCGTAAAGTGGCTATGGGTTTTTCGACGTTATTAATTTTAGCGTCGTTTGCATCAGTTTTTGTTAAAGGTCTAAATTTTGGTTTAGATTTTACCGGCGGTACTGCGGTAGAAGTTGGTTTTTCACAGCCAGCAGACCTTAAAAAAGTACGTGCTGCGCTAGCTGATAATGGTTTTGCTGATGCATCAGTACAACTATTTGGTTCAAGCCAAGAGATTTTAGTTCGTTTAGCACCGCGCGGTAGTGATGTAAAAGCCGAAGTAATTGGTAACCAAGTAATCGATGCGCTTAAAAAAGCTGATGACAGCGTAGTAATGCGCCGTATTGAGTTTGTGGGCCCAAGTGTAGGTGAAGACTTAAAAGAGCAGGGTGGCCTTGCCATGTTAACTGCACTTATTTGTATCTTAATCTACGTTGCATTTCGTTTTGAATGGCGCTTTGCTGTGGGTGCAGTAGGTGCACTACTACACGATGTTATTATTACTGTGGGTTTATTTTCGATATTAGGTTTAGAGTTTGATTTAACTATATTAGCGGCAATTCTTGCGGTAATAGGTTATTCACTTAACGATACGATTGTTGTATCTGACCGTATTCGTGAAAACTTCCGTAAAGTGCGCATTGACGATACTGTAGAAATTATTGATATTTCACTTACGCAAACACTTAACCGTACACTTGTAACCTCAATCACGACTATTTTAGTATTGATTGCTTTGTTTGCATGGGGCGGACAAACCATTCATGGCTTTGCAACTGCATTGCTGTTTGGTGTGTTTATTGGTACTTATTCTTCGATTTATGTTGCGAGTTCTGTTGCTATAGCAATGGGCGTAAGCAAAGAAGACTTAATACCAGAAGTAATTGAAAAAGAAGGTGCAGACCTAGACGCAATGCCGTAGTAGAGTCTCATTAAATAAAAACCGCTCCTATGAGCGGTTTTTTTATACCTGCAATTTATTAATTGTTCAGGCGTCTAAGTTTTCATTAGCGGATGTAACAGTGCAAGCTTACGAAAACAGTGCTAACTTTGTAGTGTGAATCGGTAGGACCTTTTTGCAATAATATATAAATCGCCATAGGTTAAGTCACCGGCCACTGAGGCTAAAATAAGCCAAGTGTTATCGCTCTAGTTATCTATTTATTTATGTGCTCAAGGGATGCTTTAGAAGTGTTTAGCCTTTCAGCCAATAATAGGTAATTTAAACAAAGCAGGTAATTATTATGTTACCAATAAAAGTTTCTATCAGTGTATTTAGTTTGTTTGTAAGTTTTTCACTTATGGCGCAAGAGCAAATAATTAATGTTGCTCAAAAGCAAGATACCCAAAACGCACGAGAAGAATACCTCAATGAGTTATTAGTACGTGCACTTGAAAGTGTTAACTACTCCGGTGTTATCCGAATGACCCCCATATCAGAACTGCAAAAGCGTAAGTTAATAAACCTAGATGATAACGAATTAGATATGTATTGGAGTATGAGCAGTCCAGAGCGAGAGGCGCTTGCTTTGGCGATAAAAATACCACTATTTAAAGGCTATATAGGTAAGCGAGCTTTATTAACTAATAAGCAAAACTTGGCGCGCTTTAAAAAGGTAAAAAATATTGAGCAGCTAGCTACGTTTTCGGCTGTACAAGGGCACAACTGGCCAGATACAAGAATAATGTCCTATAACGGATTACATGTAAGACCGCTTACTAACTACCAAGCCATGTTCACTTTAACGAGCCGTGGACGAATAGATTACTTTCCTCGTTCGTTTATTGAGGTTAACTCTGAGCTTGTTGAAAACAAACAAAGTAATTTAGTAATCGTGCCTAATTTATACATAAGTTATCCAACCGGTATTTATTACTTTGTGACTAAGAGTAAACCTGAATTAGCAAAGGCTGTTGAAGAGGGATTAATAGTGATGCAGGAAAGCGGTGAATTTGACGCATTATTTAATGAATACTTCGCAAAGGATTTAAATACACTACCTTATACAAAAGGCAAAACGATAGAGATTAAGCTCGATAACCCTTATTTTTAGGCACAAAAAAAGGAGCCTGAGCTCCTTTTTAGCATGCTATTAATAGCAGCAATTAGCGAAGTAACGACTCAGTTAATACTGGACGAATTTCACGAATAATTGCTTGAGTCAATTTTGGTGAACCACAGATAATATTGCCGCTGTGGTTATAGTTATTACCACCAGCGAAATCTACAACCATACCGCCCGCTTCTTTAACCATAAGTTCGCCTGCAGCAGAGTTCCAAGGTTTTAAACCAATTTCAAAAAATCCATCAACACGACCAGCTGCAACGTATGCCATATCTAAAGCAGAACAACCTGCACGGCGAATGTCTGCAGTGTGTACAAACAATGCTTTAAACGCTTCAGTGTATGCATCCATGTGGTTTTTGTTTTTGAAAGGGAAACCAGTAGCAAGTACAGTGCCTGCAAGAACCGTAGTTTTGCTAACACGTAGACGTTTGCTGTTTAACTGAGTGCCTTGACCGCGAGATGCAGTGAAAAGCTCACCACGAATTGGATCATAAATAACAGCTTGGTCTAAACGACCTTTAACTTTAAGTGCGATAGAAACCGCGTAATGAGGGATACCTTTGATGAAGTTAGTTGTTCCATCGATAGGATCTACAATCCATTGGTAATCATCATCCTTGCCTTTATGCTCACCTAATTCTTCACCAACAATAGAGTGAGTAGGGTAAGACTGTAAAATAGTGTCACGAATTACGGCTTCGGCTTCTTTATCAATGTTAGTTACTAAGTCGTTAGCGCCTTTTTGTTGCACTTCAACTTTTGATAAATCTTCACTTGCGCGAAGTAAAATTTTGCCTGCGTTGCGCGCAGCGCGAACCGCAATGTTTAACATTGGATGCATGGTATTACCTTTGGGTTGTAAAAGAACGTTTATATATTTCAGCCGGCGTATTTTAGCGACTTTTGACATAAAGTAAACAATAAACCCCAAATACTTATGTTTGTTTTTTATACAAGATTGAAAAGTGTCTATATTTTTAAAAAATAATAATGAGCAATTAATAAGTCACTATGTTCCTTTGTGTGTTAATTAAATTGAATTAATTTTAAATAACGCTTTACCTAAAGTTAGCTTGAGGTTTTATCGTGCCCCTAACTTAATTGATAGGACAACATTATGTATTTAGAGCACGTAAACTTAGTCGCGAGTGATATAAATAGTATGCTTAAATTTTACCAAGCTGTATTTCCGCATTGGTCAGTCAGAAGTGAGGGCAGAGGCGATTGGCATGGAAAACCAAGACGCTGGGTACACTTTGGAGATGACACGCATTACATTGCGATAAGCAGTCATGGTGAGGGTGAAAACAGAAACTTATCGGGCCATCAAATTGGTTTTGCACACTTTGCTTATGTAACTAATAATTTAAGCGCAGTAGTAATGCGCTTAAATAAAGTGGGTTTTACAGTAAGCAAGCAAGGTAGCGAGAATCCTTTCAGAAAGAATGTCTACTTTATTGATCCTGCAGGGTTTGAAGTTGAGTTTGTAGAGTATTTAAGTGATATACCAAGCGAGCGAAATAACGATTTATAATAAAATACTAAGCAGCACGCTAAAGTGCTGCTACTCAATTATAGTGAGCGGTTATTATTACCCGTGCCAAACTGGGTTTTTAGCTCATTTGCAAAGCTCATAAATTTTTCTTTAATTGTGCGCTTTATTTTTACTTCAACCGATCCCATAACTGCCTTTCCTTCAATATGAATAGTAGGACCTTGGCGTTTGTTAAGTGATACCGATTTATTTTCAAGGCTACTTAAAATACAAAACATTTTAGACACTACATTTACATGCTCTGGTACGTAAATCTCATCGCTACCAAAAATACAGTTAACGTGAATAGTTACATTTTGATGCGCAAAAATGGCATCAGTAAAATCAAGTACCACCGATCCCATAAAGTTACTTAAATATATATTTTTTGGGACAACCCACTGACCGCTTCGTTCGTTAGAGCCTAAAATACTGCGTAATGTAAAATCATCATCACTGTTTTGCTGTGCACTATAATGTGGAGAAAATTGCGATTGTTTTTCTGCTTTATATTGCTGGTCTGTATTAAGTGTTAAATCCTCTACTAAGGCTAAAAGTGCTTCGTTGTTAGGTGCATCCATCGCGTCATCTAAACGTCTCTCAAATGCATCAACAGAAATAACCCCATGACTGTAATTATAAATTAATTGGTCAATTACTTGTTCGCGTACTTGCTCTATTGGGCGGTCTTCAACTTTTACAGACATGGGGCATTCCTTATTGTATTTACTATTGATACTGCTCTTGATGTTTGTATGCAAAGCACGCACCAAATATAATCACCCTAATTATCAGTAGGTTAATTTATAATGATGTTTTTTATTTTGTTATATTAACGATAGATTAACCAAAAATGCAATTATCTAGCTATTTTCACTATTTGAGAAATTTTTACCGAGTAGCCTGTAAATAGTTACACAACTATAGATAATGCCTCACTCCAAAGTAAACTCAACCTATTGAAATTTAAGTATAAATAAAGTTGGCCCAAAGCTCGCATTAGTTAAAGTGTCTTTAATCAAAAGGAGAAAGATTATGAAAACATTTAACAAGTCTATTATCGCAGCTCTAGTTCTTGGTACTACGGCTATGGGTGCCCAAGCAAACAGCTGGGAAAACGAAAGTAAAGATGCTTGGATTGATGGTAAGGCAGAAACAGTTCTACTTATGAACACTAATCTAAACAACTTTGACATTAACACTGATGTAAAAAATGGCAAAGTAGTACTTACAGGTAAAGTTAATAGCGAGCTTGATAAAGAGCTAGCAGAAGAACTTGTACTTAGCCTAGATGGTGTATCTGATGTTGATAACAGCCTTACTGTTGTTAAAAGCATGGATACCAAAGATAAAAGCAATGACATGATGGACGATGATGATAACGACCTAACGGACGCTAAAATCACCACTGTAATCACAACTCGCTTCCTGTTTGACTCAGAAGTAGGTGGTACAGACATTGATGTTGATACCGACAACGGTATTGTAACTCTGAACGGTTCAGTAGAGTCTGAAGCTGAAAAACAACTAGCAGTTAAAATTGCTAAAAATGCTGAAGATGTTCGTGACGTAGTTGATAAACTAGCTATTGTTGCTGAATAGTACAGTATAGTTAAGGCCCACTAACACTGGGCTTTACGCCTTTTTAATGCTTAATTTAAATGGAGTTTAGTCATGGATATTATTCGTATAATACTTTCAGTTTTATTACCGCCATTAGGTGTATTTTTGCAAGTTGGCTTAGGTATGCACTTTTGGTTAAATATTTTATTAACACTGCTAGGTTATTTCCCAGGGTTAATACATGCAATCTACATTATTGCGAAAAAATAATGACAGATTATATATTGTGTAAGCCGACTACTGAGGCCTAATGATAAAAGTGCCCCAGTACTGTTCGGCTCACAATATTAATTTTTAAAGTAAATATTTTTTATCAAAATCTAATTTTTAATTTACTCAAACTAAGTGATTTATTTCTTGTAACTCACTCCCAACATTCCCTCAGCCAAACCATTGTTTACTTCAATTAAGCTTTCTAACTAACAGTAGTGTTCTGATTCTGTATTGATGCCATTTAGGAAATCTTTAATATTAGTTTGTTTATATATCTACAATACGCGATTAATTACTCTATTATTTAGTGACAATATTACCATCACTTCTAGTGTTATCATTACACCAAGCTTTTACGCATATTGAGGTAGCTAATTGAATATTCGACTTATACTGTCAGGCGTTGTGTCATTCGTTTTTTATTTTAGCTGGGCCTACTGGGCAAACAGTTCGGCAGATATTGCTAAATCGGTCACGCTTCAAGCTGCATTAGTACAAGGTTTGTATAGTGGATTTGTAACGCTGTTTTTTACTTTTATTTTAGAAAAGGTCGTCAACAAGTATAAGTCTAGTTATGTAACGCTTGCGTTTGTAACTCCAATTATTTGTATGTTTCATTCTAAAACACCACAAAACGTAGCAATACGACAAAGCTTCAATAATGCAATTAACTCTAGCGCATCGTATTTAGGTAACAAAAAAATAGCAGGTGTACTTTTTGCGCCTATTATTCCGATTAGTGTTCAATCGAGCTTAGTGATTATGGTGAATGTAATTAATCAGACACCTAATTTGGCACTTACAGTAGCCCCAAGCATATTTTTTACAGCCTTGTATGCCTACACATATATGTTAGCTTTACTTAAAAAGTAGAGCGTTAAATATAAAAGACTACATGTGGGAGGGGGGGGTTATAATTTAATGCAGAGAATATCATGGGAAATATCTTGTATTTTATGCTTATACCCACCTAAAAGATTACTATTTAAGCAGTTAGCTTACTGATTGTTAAAATAAAGGTGTTTGGTAGTGACAAGCACCTAAAAAGTTTTTATACTGCAACCCGCTTTAGTCGCTCTGTGACTGAACGCTTCAAAAATTAACTGCCTAGCAGTTATATAAAAGTTGGCCCCTTAGCTCAGTTGGTTAGAGCACACGACTCATAATCGTTAGGTCCCCAGTTCGAGTCTGGGAGGGGCCACCACTTTCCAAAAAATACCTATTCAAATTATTTAATGCTATATGAATTTAATATCGTGTAATTTATTATTCTTTATCTACCCCTAATAATAAGTATAATTTAAATAAAGTTAATCCATAGATTAAGCTAAGCTTTCTTAAATTTGAAAGAGTGCGAATGCACTATTAAATTCCAGCGTTAGATCGGACGCTATTCATGCTCTGTCTTGTAAATAATAATGAGCTGCATCTGATTTCAGAATACAAAAAAAGCCCCTATTGGGGCTTTTTACTTGCTAGTGTTTACTTCTATTGCTCAAAACTACAAGAGTTAACTAATTTTTACGGTATATCTCATGCTCAATATCGTAAATATTTACGCTTAAACTGTCTGATGCTCTGCAGTATGTTTTTAAGCATGAAAGTAATAGTTCGCTTAACATTTGTTTTTGCTCAATTGAGCGTCCCGCTAAAATATGTACCGCGATATGTATAAACCCTGATTTTCCTGCGCCAAGTTGATATTGCTGATAAGCAATAGCGCGTGTTTTGATGGTTTCTAATTCAAATAAGTTACTTTCGAAAGCGGTAGTGTGAATTTTTTCTACCAGTACTTGTGGTAAAACAGGGAGGTCTTCTGAGTGTTCAATAATAATGTGCGGCATTTAGGCGTTTCCTATTATGAGTTACTGCATGAGCGAGAGTTAATTGTATCAAATACAACAGGGTTCGCTAAACCCTGAGCTATCTAAAATCTTTACTTTAAACTAATTTAGTCGTATTTATTTTTGATGTTAGTATAAAAACAAACAGGTGAACCTTCGCTTAGTAACGTAGGTGCCAAGTTACTTATATATTAATTAAGGATAAGTATGAAATTACCACAAAAATTTAAACGTTTAGCTTTACTTACAGGTGCAGTTATTACATTAAGTGCTTGCTCTGACGATGTTGCATCGGTAAGTTTGGGGTTATTTACAACTAAAGATGTTGTGGTTAATTCGCAGCAAGATCCAATCCTTGAAGGCGTTACTTGTCATATTAGTCATATAGAGGCTAATTTGGACTTTTCTGATCCGTCTGATATGTCTATAGCATGTCGTCAAACGGGTCCTATTACAGCGCAGCAGCTACAAAAAATAGACCGCAGCAAGTCGGGCGAGGTGATATTCAAATCATCTAAAAGTATATTATTTAAATCACTAAAAGTGCGCCGTATTTACGATGCTGAGAATCGTACTTTATTGTACTTATCGTATTCAACTAAAGAATCCAGTGGTAGCCACCACCATGCACTATCAACAGTGCCGCTATACAATACTCAAGCGTGGGATTGGGCGCTTACACAAAAAAACTAAACTAGCACTAAAACTTATAAGAGCACCTTATGTTAGCTTTATTTAAATCGGCACCTTTATTGGAAGATCAAGAGCAGCAATGGCTTATTGATACATTTATTTGGGCTGTAGAAAATTTTGATGCTGAGTTCTTTACAAAGCACACTCAAATAATACTGCCAACGGCCACTTTTTTCCCTGATTCGGTATCGAGCATTGAGGAAATGGCGAGTAATGTTTTTACCCGCGTTACTAATTACGCGGGTATGAATGCATGGCCTATTCAATTAGTCGCACCTCAGCAGTTACAACCGCAAGTTTTTCCGCACTTTGAATTTAGTGATGAAATACGTGGCGAAGGCAGCCATTTAATTGTGCCGCCAAGCCATAAGGTCAGTATCTCTTTTAATCCTAATCAGATTAATCAGCCACAAGATTTAGTGGCAAGTTATGCGGGTACTCTGGCCACCATACTTATTCATCACGTTGGGGTGCTACCGCCAGGCGGTAGGGAGTATTTACCACAAGCTGCCGATGCACTTGCCTGTTTTTTAGGATTTGGTGTGATGATGAGCAACACGGTGTATCAGTTTAAAGGCGGTTGTGGCTCTTGTTATAATCCATACGCTAACCGTGAAGCTAAGTTAAGTGAAACACATACGGTATTTATGCATGCCCTGATTAGTTACTTTAAAAACGATAAAGTGTCTAAAAAACATTTAAAGCCGCATTTACGTGGTCAGTTTAAAAAAGCACAAAAAGAAATTAAAGCATTGGTAAATAACTCGGCTAACCCGCTGTTATTAGCTTATTCGCCAAACTAGCAAGGATCTGCGTGGAATACTTAGATGAATTTTTACTGATTGTTATTGCTCATTTTTTTGCAGTAGCAAGCCCAGGGCCTGACTTTGCCGTAGTACTTAAGCAAAGTGTGCAACAAGGAAGGCGCAATGCATTGTGGACAAGCGCCGGTGTTGGCGCTGCTATTTTACTGCACGTTGCCTATTGCGTTTTAGGTGTTGCGCTTATTTTAACGCAATCGCCTAGTTTATTTATGGCGCTTAAGTATCTTGCCGGTGCATATTTAGCTTATTTAGGCGTACAAGCACTCAGAGCTGCAAAACCTCCAGCAAGTAATGAAGGCGAGGCTGCAAAAGATGTTGAAAACAAAACCGTTCAAGAGGAACCTGTTTGGCTTGCTTTTAGGCGCGGCTTTTTCACAAATGCATTAAACCCAAAAGCCACGTTATTTTTTATGTCATTATTTACACTCGTGATTAGCCCAACAACACCGACTAGCGTACAGATCGGTTACGGTGTGTACATGGCATTGGCTACTTGGGCGTGGTTTTCAATGCTTTCAATAATACTTTCTAGAAATAATGTAAGGGGTTTTTTCCAACAACGCGGTTATTGGTTTGACCGTGGAATTGGCGTTATTTTAATTGCTCTTGCAGTACGTGTTGTTATTTAACTTATTTAAAAAGTACAGGAGATAAAATGCCGTTATATAATTTTTCGTTTGGCTCCAATATGTCATCTAATCGTTTGTTAGCGCGCTTACCTAATGTAAAGCGTGTAGGAACAGCGGTACTTAAAGGTTACGAGCTAACTTTTGATATGCTATTTAAAGATGGCTCTGGCAAATGCAGTATTTGCCCAAGCGATAAAGAAGGCGCGCTGGTTTACGGCGTTATTTATGAGCTTAATGAAGATGAAAAAGTTATTTTAGATGGTATTGAGGGCGTAGGTTACGACTGCGTAGATATAGCCCCAACGCTTCTAACGGGTGAGACTGTAACTGCACATTGTTATATAGCTAATACCCATGACAGCGATGTACTCCCATACGATTGGTACATAAAACACGTTCATCGCGGATCACTTGAAGCGGGCGTACCAAAAGAATACAGTGATGCGATATTAAATCGCGCACAAAAAAGCGATACCAATCAAGAGCGCGCAGCAATTGAATTTGCAGTTCATCAAAAATAATAAAATAGGATTGATATGAAATTAACCAAACTTGCCGCAATTGCACTACTAGCAGGCACTTCGTTTAGTAGCTGGGCACAAGTTGATACCAACAAAATTGACGACGTTATTAAAGCGTCAATGGCGCGTTTTGACGTACCCGGTATGG
Organism: Pseudoalteromonas sp. SWXJZ10B; assembly: GCF_015864475.1. Taxonomy (NCBI): domain Bacteria; kingdom Pseudomonadati; phylum Pseudomonadota; class Gammaproteobacteria; order Alteromonadales; family Pseudoalteromonadaceae; genus Pseudoalteromonas; species Pseudoalteromonas sp. SWXJZ10B. The sequence goes on along the minus strand of NZ_JADYXD010000007.1, from coordinate 106,743 downwards.
CAGTCGCCATTGTTGAAAACGATAAAGTAATATTTGCTAAAGGCTTTGGTGTAACTAATCTCGATACCAACAAAAAAGTAAACAAAGACACCTTGTTTGGTATTGCTTCAAACACGAAAGCGTTTACAACAGCAGCGCTTGCCAAGTTGGTTGATGAGGGGAAGTTAAGCTGGGATGACCGCGTAATTGATCATTTACCAGAGTTTAGATTATACGACTCATACGTAACACGCGAAATGCGTATTCGTGATTTATTAAGTCACCGCAGTGGGCTGGGGCTAGGGCAGGGCGATTTAATGATTTGGCCAAGTACCGATAAGTCAGTTGATGAAATTTTAGCGGGATTACAGTATTTAAAACCAGCGAGCAGTTTTCGTAGTAAATACGCTTATAACAACTTGATGTTTGTTACCGCTGGTGAGGTGGTTGCACGTGTGTCGGGTATCAGCTGGAACGATTACATCGAAAAAAATATATTACAGCCGCTGCACATGGATAACTCACGCGCGGGATTTTCACGTATTCCAAAAAGTAATAAAAACTGGGCGACAGGTCATATTCCTATGGATGGCACGCTTCATCCATTTTTTGTGAATTACTTAGAAGATTTTAGAGGTGCAGGTGCCATTGCTTCAAGTGTAAGCGATATGAGCCAATGGCTTCGTACGCAATTAGCAGGCGGTAAAATGCCAAGTGGCGAGCAGCTGTTTAGCGAAAAGCAACAAGCGCAAATGTGGCACCCACATATTACGTCTATGGCGTCTAAAAGTGCGTTTGAATCGTATCATCAGCAGTTTAGGGGTTATGGGTTAGGTTGGAGTATTGAAGACTACCACGGCTTTAAAAAGCTAGGTCATGGCGGTGGTATTTTAGGGATGGTATCGCAAGTTACTTTATTGCCTGAGAAAAAACTCGGTATTGTTATTTTATCTAATCAACAAGCTTTCGGTGCACTTTCGGCAGTAACCCATGAAGTACTTGAAGATGCACTTGAGCTCGAAGATAAAGACTGGGTAGAGGATTTAGCTAAAAGTCATTTTGAAGGTAAACAACAGGCGTACGCTAATGCAAAACCAGAAGCCCCCGCTGACTACCAACCACAATTACCAAACATTAATTACACCGGTACATTACATGATGATTGGTATGGCGATGTAATTATTGAGCAGCTTGATAGTAAATTGCATATTGATTTTACGCATACTAAGCGCTTAAAAGGCACACTTGAGCATTACACTGGTAATACATTTATAGTTAAGTGGGATGAAAAGCTGCTTGAAGCGGATGCGTTTATTCGTTTTGAAATGAGCTCACAAAACCGTGTAAACAGCGCTAAAATGCGTGCAGTATCAACACAAATTACCGACTTTAGCTTTGATTTTAGAAACCTACATTTAAAAGCAAAATAGCTAATAACATTGATATTCAAGGTATCGATATTTAAAGTGTCGATATTTAAAGTGTCGATATTTAAAGTGTCGATATACACCAAAGTCGCAAAGCCACCATTAGGTGGCTTTGTTATATTAAATACTCAATTTACTTTGGCTAGGAGCATTTTATGCGTACTGCAGTTATTTCACACCCTCATTGCCGTAAACATAAAATGATAGACGACCATCCTGAGTGCCCAGAGCGCTTAGATGCAATTACCGACAGGTTATTAGCCAGCGGTGTAGATGTTGGCTTAACACACCTGCAGGCACCTAAGGCCGAGCGTGAGCATTATTTACTTGCTCACGATGAGGCTTTAGTTAAACACGTAGAAACTACACTACCAACCGAAGGACTCGCTAATTTAGATGGCGATACGTGGTTGTGCCCCGATTCGTTTAAAGCGATTGAGCGGGCAGTAGGTGCCGGATTGTTAGCTGTTGACGAAATACTTGCTGATAAACTCGATGCTGCTTTTTGTTCTGTGCGCCCGCCAGGGCATCATGCTAATAAAGATTCATCATCTGGGTTTTGTGTGTTTAATAACTTAGCTATTGCCGTTAAGTACGCACAAAGCAAAGGGATTAAGCGGATTGCGATTGCTGACTTTGATGTACACCATGGTAATGGCACACAAGACATTTTTATTGATGACGAAAACGTACTGCTTTGTTCGTTATTTCAGTATCCGTTTTACCCAAATACAGCGGTTAAAAATAATAGCCATATAGTTAATTCTCCTTTGCCAATTGCCAGCAATGGCGATGACCTAAAAGAGGTATTTACTGGGCAATGGTTACCAAAATTAAAAGCGTTTAAGCCTGAATTACTTTTTATAAGCGCAGGGTTTGATGCACACCTAGAAGATGATATGGCGAGCTTAAAGTTTGTAGAGGATGACTACATTTGGCTTACCGAGCAACTATGTGGTGTTGCTAAAGAGGGCGGCTGCAAAGGTGTTATTTCGTATTTAGAAGGTGGCTATGCGCTATCAGCTTTAGGTCGCAGTGCTGTAGCGCATATAAAAGTGCTTACTGATATCTAAATAAAGAGAGTGTTTATAGCCCTAATAAATCAAACGCCTGCGCTGTGCTTAGGGTTTTGATTTTACCAAGGCAGCATTGTCCTTCATTTAATAAGTAAGCTGTAACAAGCTGTGCTAGTTGCTCGCCATTCAATTCAGGGCAAGCAGTGCCTTGTAAATTAAGGTAGTCACCTTGCTTATTAAGTACTCGCACATCGCTTAGTTCACTTTGCATAACGCTGTGTAAGCACTCTTGTTGCTCTTGGCGGTTATGGGCTATCTCAAGCTCATTATAAATAACCAATAACTGTGGGTAGCTGTTTAACATAGCCCGTTAGCCTACGGTTACTTCATAAGACGTAAATTTACGAATATTAATAACGCCTTTTTCAAAAATTAAGTATTGGCCTTTAATACCTTGTAAAACACCACTTACAACAGGGTCTTTATCAAAGTTAAATGAGCTGATTTTTGTTGGGTATTCGGTTACTGGAAAGTTTAAATCAACCACATCTTCATCAAGTTGTTCTATTGCTGTTGCGCCAAATAATTCACTGAGCTCGTTTAGCTTTTCACTAATTTGTGGGATCAGCTCGGCTGCAGCTGCTTTTAAGTCAATTGCTTCGTTTTGACCTTTTAGCATATTGCGCCAATTCGTTTTATCGGCAATAAATTCAGCCAATGCAACTTCCACTAAACCTGATTGCAGGCGAGTTTGCACTTTAAAAATAGGTAATGCCTGAGTCGCGCCTTGATCAACCCAACGAGTTGGTATTTGTGTGTGGCGGGTAATACCTACTTTTAACCCTGAGGTGTTAGCGAGATATACATAGTGTGGGATCATGCAGTTTTCTTCGCCCCACTGTGGCTCTCGGCACGTGCCTTGATCGTAGTGGCAGGTTTCTGGTTTCATAATACACATATCGCAACTAGCGAGCTTGCGCATGCATACAAAACAGTGACCTTGAGAATAGCTTTTTTTGGTTTTTTTACCGCAGTTAGAACATAAAATAGTGCCACTAAAGGTAAGCGTAAGCTCCTTACCTATAAATGCATTTAAGTCTACTAGGTGTTCACCTACAGGTAAGTGATATTGTACTGGTTCGGTTAAGCTCGATTTTAATTTACGCAGTGTGCCTTGCATCTTTACTTGGCCCCTAAAGATGTTAAAAAGAGGAGTCTAACATTTTTAAGCTATATTGGCTTTTTAAGAAGTGTAAATAGTCGGTGTAAGGCAGTGCTTTTGCGTATAAATAACCTTGGGCGTAGTCAGCGTTCATATCTTTGAGTAAGTGATGGATTTCCTGGGTTTCTACCCCCTCAATTGTTATTGATAAATTGAGGTTATGCGCCATATCAATGGCTGTTTGTACAATAACCTGGTGAGTAGGGTTATTAGGTAAATCAAAAACAAATGACTTATCTATTTTAAGTTCACTAAAGTGATAATTGACTAAGTAGCTAAGTGACGCATAGCCTGTCCCAAAGTCATCCAGTACTACTTTAATACCTAATGCGGTTAGCTCATCAACTAACTTTATAAGTGCATCTTGGCTATCGACGAAGGCCGATTCGGTTAGTTCAAATTTAAGTAACTGTGCCGGCACTTGGTATTTAATTAAAATATTTTCTACTTTTTCGGCTAAATTATTTATAGTTAAGTTTTTAGCGCTTAAATTTACGCTAATTGTGTGCTCGTTATAGCCATTTTTTGTAAGCTTGACTATGTCTTTACAGGCTTGCTCTATTACCCACAGTGTTAGCTCGTTAATAATGCCTGTGTGCTCAGCAAGTATTATTAGTTCTTCAATTGATAAGTTGCTGTAAGTTGGGTCGGGCCAACGTAATAAAGCTTCAGCACCACTTACGTGGTTACTTAATAAGTTTATTTGAGGTTGGTAATAAAGTGCCAGTTGATTTGTTTTGATGGCGTGTTGCAGCTTAGCGGCTAGAGCAACGTCCATCATTAGATTATTACCGTTTGACGATGACCCAACTTGATTAACGCTACCTTTTGCTTTTTTAAGCGCTAAATAACCACGCTTTAACCAATATTCAAAGTCGTTACTCTTACCTGCACTACTAATACCTATACTGTAACTAAGCTGCAGGTTTAGCCCTTTAATTTCATATTGTTTTGGTAGGCTGCTAATTATTTTAGTCAGTAGTGCTTCTAGCATTTCTTGGTTTTGTGTTTTAGTAGAAATACAGGCAAATACGCCACTGCTTAAATCGGCTAAGCGTGGGCTGGTGTTTAAATCTGTTTCGAGGTTTGTAAATTCGCGTTCATGGCTGAGTTCTAATTCAAGCTCTTTGGCTACATGCTTTATAAGTGTGTAGCCCTGAGAAGAGGTAATAATTGTATTGAGCGAATTAAAGTGACGTATTTTTATTAAACATAAAGTTGTTGAGCGGTTTTGGCTTTGTAGCGCCATAAATGCTTGTTTTAGCTTGGAGCTATTAAGTAACTTTGTTTGTTGTGTGTGCGTGGCATGGTAAAGCGCACGTTCGCGCTGATACCTTACTCGGTCAGCTAACGCCATTGCCATTAAAATAACTTCGCACAAAATAGCCATTAAAAAGGCATGGCGGGAGGTAAAGCTATAAGCCAAAAAGCCAGTGAGCTCCATAGGCTGTATTACCGCACCAAATATCAGCGGTATCCACGAAAGTACATAAAACTTAGCCCACCTAAAGCCGCTACGTAGCTTGTTATAAATTAAAATAATACAAACAACGTATAAAAGTGCCATTACACAAAAAAACAACGGGGCTGCAATGTACTCAGGAATAAATAGACTAGCTATAGCCATTACTGACATAAACAAAAGCAGTTTTACGCTCATTTTGTATCGCCAGCAATTGTCCTTGTGATAGCGTAAAAACATAGTACAAAAGGCGAGAGTGAAAAATGATATTGCGTAGTTAAAAAATATGACTTTTTCGTGAATATATAACTGCCATTGCACTGGCCATAAATAAAATCCAAAACCAAGCACTGCACCCAATAAGGTTAACGCACTAATGATATAGCCAATATAAATTAAATAAACACGGTCTTTTATGCCAAAATAAAGCACCAAGTTATAAAGCGCAGCCATCAATAGCACGCCTACAAAAATACCCCAGATCCCAGTTTGAGAGCGCACTAAGTCAATAAACTCTTTATCACGATATAAGTTTACAGGTGTTTTACTTATGCCGACTGTGTCTATTTTCATTACTAGGCGCTGTGACGATTTTCTTTCTACTAAAAAACGAATATGCGGTACGCTGTATTCAAACAAAGAGAGGGCTTCTTCTTTATCGCCGAGTTTATATGTTTCAATTAGTTTGTTGTTTTTATCGAGGCGATAAACCGTAAGGTGATCGACCATAGGGTTGTCAAAATGTGCCACAACATTTTGCTTGTTAAGGCTTTTATTTTCTAAATCAAGAAACAACCAATAGTTTTGCTGGCTAAAACTCCATGGAACATCTGAAAATGGTTGATGAGTAAGTAATTCAGGTTGGTTAATGATGGTATCGAATGTTTTAGTTTTGGTTTCGTCAATATAGTAGGCGTAATCGAGGTACATTGGAGCCGTTTTATCAATTGTATATCGTGTAGGCACGACAAGGTTTGATGCCAATGTACTGATTATAAAAAATATAAATATCAGTATGGCAACAGCAATTGCATGGTAACGTAAAGTTCTTAGTTCCAACGTTAATTTACTTTTAAAAAACCTTTTAATTAGTGTAGCACTAAAAAAGCGCAGATAAACTGCGCTTTTGTAGTTAAATTAACTGGTTATACCAATGAATAGGTATTACAGGCTATTGCTCGCGTGCAATAGCACGGTAAGCTATATCAGTACGATATTCCATACCATCCCAGCTAATTTGTTTAACAAGCTCATAGGCGCGCTGCTGCGCTTGCGTAACAGTGTTACCAAGTGCTGTTGCGCATAATACGCGACCGCCTGCGGTTACAACGTCATTGCCACTTTGCTTAGTACCCGCATGAAACACTTTTTCACCCGCAGGGTAATCAACTTTTAGCCCCGAAATTGCATCACCTTTAGGGTAATCACCAGGGTAACCTTTAGCTGCAAGTACAACACCAACGGCTGCGCGTGGGTCAAACTTAATCGTTGTTTTATCAAGTTCTACACGGTTAGCAGCTTCAATCAATTCAACTAAGTCTGATTGTAAACGTAGCATCATTGGTTGAGTTTCAGGGTCGCCAAAGCGACAGTTGTACTCAATTACTTTAGGGGTACCTGTTTCGTCAATCATCAAACCTGCGTATAAAAAGCCGGTGTACGGATGGCCTTCGCTTGCCATGCCTTCTACCGTAGGGTAGATCACTTCGTTCATAATACGCTGGTGGATTTCATCCGTAACAACTGGCGCAGGTGAGTATGCACCCATGCCACCCGTGTTAGGACCGGCATCGCCATTGTAAGCGCGTTTATGGTCTTGACTGGTAGCAAATGGTAATACGTTTTTGCCATCAACCATTACAATGAAAGACGCTTCTTCACCCTCTAAAAATTCTTCAATAACAACACGGCTTCCCGCATCGCCAAAAGCATTACCCGCAAGCATATCGCGAATAGCATCTTCGGCATCGGCTTCCGTCATTGCTACAATTACGCCTTTACCTGCAGCTAAACCATCTGCTTTTACAACAATTGGCGCGCCTTTTTCTTTTAAATAAGCTAGGGCTGGGTCAATTTGTTCAAACGTTTGATAATCGCCTGATGGAATATTGTGGCGTGCTAAAAAATCTTTAGTAAACGATTTAGAGCCTTCAAGCTGGGCTGCGCCTGCCGTTGGGCCAAAAATAGCCATGTTATGTTCACGAAACTTATCAACAACACCCAGTACTAACGGTATTTCTGGACCTACAATAGTAAGCTCTACCTTATTTTGCTGTGCAAAACTAAGTAAACCCTCTAAGTCGTCAACGTTTATTGCTACGTTTTCAAGTTTTGGTTCAAGTGCAGTACCTGCATTACCAGGGGCTACAAATACAGTATTTACTTTGGTGTTTTGAGCGGCTTTAAACGCAAGTGCGTGTTCGCGGCCGCCGCTGCCAATGACTAAAACATTCATGGCGAAAATTCCTATTTAAAGCGGTTTCTTAAATTTCAGCGTCATGCGGTCGCTTTCACCAATGGCTTTATATTTGTCAGCATCTTGTTCGCCGAGTCTTAAGCTTGGTGGTAGCGTCCATACACCTTTAGGGTGATCGGCTGTATCTTTTGGATTTGCATTTATTTCACTGCTTGCTACTAATTCAAACCCAGCTTGTTTAGCAAGGTCTACTACGTAGCTCTGCTTCATATAACCTGATGTTTTTTGATCTTCGTCAGCACGTTCTTCAGCTAAACGGTGTTCAACTAAACCTAATGTACCACCTGGTTTAAGGGCTTTATAAAAAGCTTGGAATGCACTTAATGCACCGCTTTTATCTTTGCCCATATACCAGTTATGCACATTACGAAAAGTTAAAACCATATCGGCACTGCCAGCTGGCGCAATATCTAAATGTGTTACAGGTGCAAACTCAGTAATTTTAACGCTACTAAAGCGCTCATCTTCAGCTACTTTTTGTTTAAAGCCCGCAAGAGAGCGTTGGTAGTAGCCAACTGATGAATCAGCAGGAAAGTGCGCGGCATAATAAGTGCCTTGCTCTTTTAGTGCTGGCGCTAAAATTTCACTATACCAACCACCGCCTGGCGCAATTTCAACAACCGTCATAGTTGGTTTAAAGCCAAAAAATGCAAGTGTTTGAGCCGGGTGACGATATTCGTCACGAACGCTGTTTTTAGCGCTACGTTCGCTTGATTGAAGTGCATGCTCAAGGCTCGATTCGTGGTTATGGCTAAGCGCCATAGTCGATGTCATCGTTAGTGTGGCTACAAGTAGCGATTTTAGCGCAAATTTCATTGTTTGTTCCTTCACATTATAATTTTAAATAGGTTATTGAATAATCAGAATACGTGAATTTATAGCAAACAAAAAGGGTTAAACCAACGTTTAACCCTTTGTGTGATTAGTGGCGGAAATGGCGCATACCAGTAAGTACCATTGCCATGCCAGCTTCATCAGCAGCTGCAATCACTTCTTCATCACGCATTGAGCCACCTGGCTGAATTACCGCAGTAATGCCAGCGGCTGCTGCTGCGTCAATGCCATCACGGAATGGGAAGAACGCATCAGACGCCATAACTGAACCTTTAACTTCAAGGTTTTCGTCTGCAGCTTTTATGCCTGCAATTTTAGCTGAGTATACGCGGCTCATTTGGCCTGCGCCTACACCAATGGTCATACCGTCACGGGCATAAACAATTGCGTTTGATTTAACAAACTTAGCGACTTTCCAGCAAAACAGTAAATCTTTAAGTTCTTGCTCTGTAGGTTGACGTTTAGAAACAACTTTTAAGTCGCCTTGCGTTACCATGCCTAAATCGCGGTCTTGAACTAAAATACCGCCGTTAACGCGTTTAATATCTTGGCCAGCTGCTTTACCTGTCCACTGTCCACATTCTAATAAACGAACGTTCTTTTTAGCTTCAACAATTTTTGCAGCGTCGCTCGAAATACTAGGTGCGATAATTACTTCAACAAACTGAAGATCAACAATTGCTTGTGCAGTTGCTGCATCTAGCTCTCGGTTAAAGGCAATAATGCCACCAAATGCTGATGTAGGGTCTGTTTTAAAAGCGCGCTCGTATGCTTGTAGAATATTGTCCCCAATTGAAACACCACACGGGTTAGCATGTTTTACAATTACGCACGCAGGTACGTCAAATTCTTTAACACATTCAAGTGCTGCATCGGTATCTGCAATATTATTAAATGACAGTGCTTTACCTTGCAGCTGAGTTGCTGTTGCAACTGATGCTTCAGCAATGTCACTTTCAACATAAAAAGCAGCATCTTGATGTGAGTTTTCACCGTAACGCATATCTTGCTTTTTAGTGAACTGCATATTGATAGTACGTGGGAATTTAGTCTCTACAGCAGCTTCCTCGGTGTAATCAGGAACCATTTTACCGAAGTAGTTAGCAATCATGCCATCGTATGCGGCAGTGTGCTCGTAAGCTGCAATCGCTAAGTCAAAACGTGTTTTATATGTAGTAGAGCCATTATTGTTTTGCATTTCACTAATAACACGGTCGTAGTCACTCGCGTTTACCACGATTGTTACGTCTTTGTGGTTTTTAGCGGCTGCACGAACCATTGTAGGGCCGCCAATATCAATATTTTCAATAGCATCTTCAAGGCTGCAGTTTTCTTGAGCGACTGTATTCGCAAAGGGGTATAAGTTAACTACAACTATGTCGATAGCAGAAATGTTGTTATCTGCCATTACGCTTTCATCTTGTCCGCGACGGGCTAATATGCCGCCGTGAATTTTTGGGTGAAGAGTTTTTACGCGACCATCCATGATTTCAGGGTGGCCTGTGTGATCTGATACTTCAGTCACTTTTATGCCGTTATCAGCAAGTAGTTTACATGTACCGCCAGTTGATAATATATCAACGCCTTGCGCTTCTAGTGCGCGGGCAAATTCAACAATACCGGTTTTATCAGACACACTTAATAGTGCGCGACGAATGGGACGATGAGTATCCATTGTAGTTTGATTTCCTCAGTTAATGAGCTAGCTTAGAAGCGGGCATTTTAACTGATTACAACTCAAAAAACGACTTATAAAGCGCCGATGAGGGTGAGCATTTTGCAACTCGGCTATTAAACTACGGGCATAAAAAAAGCACCCTAGGGTGCTTTTTTAATAATTAGCTGTGATAAATCACAGCCAGCATATTAGTTCATGCCGTATTTTTTAAGCTTTTTACGTAAAGTACCACGGTTGATACCTAGTAAAATTGCTGCACGAGTTTGGTTACCACGTGTATATGTCATCACTTCTTCAAGTAATGGCGCTTCTAGCTCTGAAAGAACAAGGTCGTAAACGTCTTGCACATCTTGACCGTTAAGCTGCTTTAAATAGTGGTGAACAGCTTTTTTTACTGCATCACGCAATGGCTGCGGTTTCTCGTGTGACTGAACATGAGGGTTAGTGATAAATGGAGAAGTCACGTTTTGTTCGAACATTATTAAGTCTCTTTCTTTCTTAGTTAGCTGCTAGTGTTTTAAAGTATTGCTCTAATGCGACGACCTGTGCTTGTGGGTTGTCGAGCGCATTAAATACTCGCCTAAACTGACCATCACTGTCATGGGTTTGCAAATACCAAGATACATGTTTGCGAGCAATTCGCGCTCCCATTGGCTCACCGTAAAACAGATGGAGGTTTGTTAAATGCTCCATTAAAATACTGCGCACCTCTGCAATAGCAGGCGGCTGTAAGTGTTCCCCAGTTCGCAAATAGTGGTCTATCTCCCTAAATATCCAAGGGCGACCTTGGGCGGCTCGGCCAATCATAATGGCATCTGCACCCGTATAGTCTAAAACCTGTTTTGCTTTTTCTGGTGATGTAATATCACCATTGGCAACAACAGGAATCGACACTGAACGTTTTATATCCCTAATCGTGGCGTACTCAGCATCACCTTTGTACATACATGCGCGCGTACGCCCATGTACAGCAAGTGATGCAATGCCATAACGTTCAGCTATTCTCGCAATCTCTACACCATTACGGTTATCCGGATCCCATCCTGTACGGATTTTAAGTGTCACAGGTATATCAACAGCATTAACGACTGCATCAATAATCTCTTCCACAAGTTCAGGAAACTGTAATAAGGCAGAGCCTGCGAGTTTCTTGTTCACTTTTTTTGCTGGGCACCCCATATTGATATCTATGATCTGTGCACCGTTAGCAACATTGAATTGTGCGGCCTGCGCCATAAGCTCAGGATCTGCTCCTGCAATTTGCACAGCGCGTATACCCGACTCACCGCTGTGATCCATACGGTTCATCGACTTTTCCGTTTTCCAAACCTTAGGATTAGACGATAGCATTTCAGAAACAGCTAGCCCTGCGCCTAAACGACGGCAAAGTTGTCTAAATGGTCTGTCTGTAATGCCAGCCATTGGCGCGACAATTACATTATTCTCAAGTTGGTATTTACCGATACGCACTATATTCAATAGGCCTCTTTTCAAGGGGCGCTAAGTTTACGGTTTTTTTCACAAAAATCAAAGGCTATAAATTGAACAAAAGTAACTTTTTTTTGCCCTTTTCGTATTGACATTTGATAACCACATGACAAGTAGGTTGATTTGTTTGAAATTTATACAAGTTTTATTTTTTACACAATAATCAGAAAACTTTTAATATGTAAAAAAATAGTAAAGCCTGTTAAATACAGGCTTTACATGCAGGTTTTGAGTTAATGCTCTAAATTTGGTTATGCAGTTTATTACGCTTTTTTAGTGCCACTTACTCGAGTCCAATCACCTTCAACGGCAATGTCATCTAGTTCAATAAATGGTGCATAAATATCAGCAACTGATTGTGCTTGTTCTTCTAAAATACCCGACATGGCAATTTTTCCACCAGGCTTTAGTAAACCTAAAATTACACTGTGCAATTCGCGAAGTGGCTGGGCTAATATATTTGCCACTACTATGTCGGCGGTAAACTCAGGTTGGTTTTCTGGAAGGTATACTTCGAGTTTGTCTGCAACGCCATTACGGTTAGCATTATCGAGGCTTGCCTCAAGCGCTTGAGGATCAATATCAATCCCAATCATGCGCTCTGCGCCTAGTTTTATAGCTGCAATACCTAAAATGCCTGAGCCACAACCAAAATCAACAACCGTTTTACCTGTTAGATCTTGGCTTTCTAACCACTTAAGACATAAGGCCGTTGTTGCATGTGTGCCCGTACCAAAAGCAAGGCCAGGGTCAAGCAGTACATTTACTGCATCAGGATCTGGAATGTCGCGCCAGCTTGGACAAATCCATAGCCTTTCACCAAATTGAATAGGGTGGAAGTTATCCATCCATTCACGTTCCCAGTCTTTATCCTCAAGCTGCTCTATTTTGTATACTAAATTGTCTTTTAGTTCATCATGGCGTTTCAATAACGCAACGACTTCATTCATATCGTGATTAGCTTCAAACAAGCCAATTACTGTTGTATCAGCCCAAAATACAACGGTGCCAATTTTGGGTTCGTAAATAGGGGTGTCTTTTGCGTCAATAAAGGTTACTGAAGCACTACCCGCTTCCATTAATAGGTCACTTACTGCATCTGCTGTTGCAGCATTGGCGTTAATACGAATTTGGATCCAAGCCATGATTATTTCCTTCAAATAGAAAAAAGGCCGCTATAGCGGCCTTTTTAGTTTATATAGTAGCGCTAAATTATTTAGCGTCTAAAAAGCTTTTCAGTAAATCTGAGCGAGAAGGGTGGCGTAATTTACGCAGCGCTTTCGCTTCTATTTGACGAATACGTTCACGTGTTACGTCAAACTGTTTACCTACTTCTTCTAAGGTGTGGTCGGTATTCATATCAATACCAAAACGCATACGTAGTACTTTAGCTTCACGGGCTGTTAGGCCTGCAAGTACATCGTTAGTTGCGCCACGAAGAGACTCCATTGTTGCCGAATCGATTGGCGAATCAATAGTTGTATCTTCGATAAAGTCACCTAAGTGAGAATCTTCATCATCACCGATTGGTGTTTCCATTGAAATTGGCTCTTTAGCAATCTTAAGTACCTTACGGATTTTATCCTCAGGCATCATCATGCGTTCTGCTAATTCTTCTGGATTTGGCTCACGACCCATTTCTTGTAACATTTGACGAGAAATACGGTTAAGTTTATTAATCGTTTCAATCATATGTACTGGAATACGGATTGTTCTTGCTTGGTCAGCAATAGAGCGAGTGATTGCTTGACGTATCCACCACGTAGCATAAGTAGAGAACTTATAACCACGGCGATATTCAAACTTATCAACTGCTTTCATCAGACCAATGTTACCTTCTTGAATTAAATCCAAGAATTGTAAGCCACGGTTTGTATATTTTTTAGCAATTGAGATTACAAGACGTAAGTTAGCTTCAACCATTTCTTTTTTCGCACGGCGTGCTTTCGCTTCACCAATGCTCATTCGACGGTTAATGTCTTTAATACGCTCAATGCTTAAACCTGTTGTTTGTTCAATAACAGATAGTTTATTAATGCTACGAATGATTTCTGGCTTAACTTCTTCAAGTTTAGCTGAGTATTTTTCGTTACCTGAAATTTCTAAATCAACCCATGAAGCGTCAGTTTCGTTATTAGCAAAATGCTTAACGAATGTTTTCTTCGGTAATTTAGCAATTTGTACAGCTTGTTTCATGATTAGACGTTCTTGAACGCGAACACGATCCATCATTTCACGCATGTTATTTACCATGCGGTCAAACTGTTTAGGTATTAATTTAAAGGTTCTGAAAAGCTCACCAATTTCAAAAATGGCGGCTTGTGATTCAGGATGCGAACGACCTTTAGCTTCAAACGTATCACGTGCTTTATTGTATAAATCACGTAAATTTTCAAAATGAATGCGCGCTTCTTCAGGATCTGGCCCTGTGTCTACTTCTTCTTCATCTTCGTCATCGCTATCAGCATCATCTTTGTCATCTTTATCGTCATCAAGTTGCTTAGCACTTAATTCTGAACCGATATTAGTTGCTGAAATTGGCGCTGTATCTTCATTAGGATCGATAAATCCAACGATGATATCGCTTAAACGCATTTCTTCAGCTTCAAACTTATCCCACTGCTCTAGCAGGTAAGTGATTGCTTCAGGGTACTCTGCAACAGAAATCTGTACTTGGTTAATGCCTTCTTCGATACGTTTAGCGATTACAATTTCGCCTTCACGTGTAAGAAGTTCAACAGTACCCATTTCACGCATGTACATGCGAACCGGATCCGTTGTACGGCCGATTTCTTTTTCTACAGTCGCAAGGGCTGCAGCGGCAGCTTCAGCTGCGTCTTCGTCTGTCGTTGTTTCTTGCATCATTAATTCATCAGCATCAGGCGCGTTTTCGCTAACCTTGATACCCATATCATTAATCATGCTTATGATATCTTCTACTTGATCTGAGTCTATAATGTCTTGTGGAAGGTGATCATTTACTTCTGCAAAAGTTAAGTAGCCTTGCTCTTTACCTTTTTGAATCAGAAGTTTTAATTGTGACTGAGGAGTTGGATCCATAGAGATTGTTTCTTCCACTCTGATAAGTTGATACAACAGGCGCCATCATGTAGTTTGCATTAAAGCCAACTAGAATAATGTGACGCAGTGAATAGCACAGTATAACAGTTTAAATCAATTTTGACTAGGGTCTGTTGGCCTTTCAGGATTAAAGTTTGTTCTATCCAAGGGTGGTTTAATCGCGGCGCCAGGTTTGTAACCTAGTGGGCTAAGTCAAAACCGGGCAACAAAGAGTAAACCTCCCTTGGGACGAACCCAAAGGGCAGCGCGTGTTCGGCATTTATGCTGCGTTATCGCCTATTTATGTGGAATAACCACACTACATAGGCTCTGCCTTGTCTAAATACCAAACACACTGCTGTAAACTTAACCTCGAAAGATAAACAGACCCTAACTGTTAGTGGCTTTTAACGCTGTCATTAACAAATGACACTCAAGTCTTTCGTCGCTACTAAGGCCTTGAGTCTTGTCCTTTATTAATAGGGTCTCGAGTCGATAATTTAAACACTGATCTTCAATAAACTTGAAAGTATTTTTAAAAACCGTCTCTAAACGCTCTTCATTTATGTCGTGTTGCCACGTTGCAAGCTTGATTAAGGGCTCGTAATCTTCAGTTCCTCTAAAAAATTCGAGTAGTTGCGCTGTGGTAATGCTTTCTTTTTCTAAAGCTTGCTCTTGTAAGCGTAATAATAGCCCTATACCAGCAATATTCATTTGTGCGAGTTCAGGTAAATATGGCACATTTTTAGCTAAGTTAGGGTGTTGAATTAAAATACCAATCGCTTGACGCATTGGTGTTATTTTAAACTTACGTTCAATCGAATGCTGTTGCTTTGGTGTTTTCAAACGGTTATTTAATTGCTCACGTGTTCTTCCGATTAAACGCCCTAATTGTTCAAGAATGTTTTCTTGATAAAATTCACTTGGGATTTTTTCAATTAATGGAAGTGCTGCACTGAGTAATTTAGCTTTTCCTGAGTCGAGTGTTAAATCAACTTCTTGGCTTAATTTATTAAACAATACCTTGGTAAAGTCATCTGCTTGGCTTAGGCGCAATTCGAATTGCTCCTTACCTTCTTTTTGTACAAGAGAGTCTGGGTCTTCGCCATCGGGTAAAAAAGTAAATTGCAGTGCTTTACCATCATTTAAATAAGGAAGTGCGTTTTCAAGCGCTCTCCAAGCTGCATCACGGCCAGCTCTGTCGCCATCGTAACAACAGATTACTTTATCTGTTGTTCTAAACAGCGTATGCATGTGCTCGCTTGTTGTTGCGGTACCTAGTGATGCAACGGCATATTCAATCCCTTGCTCGGCTAGGGCAACAACATCCATGTAACCTTCCACAACCATTACATGCTCAAGTTTTTTATGGGCTTGCTTTGCTTCATAAAGTCCGTATAGCTCAAAGCCTTTATGAAAAATTCGGGTCTCTGGCGAATTTAAATATTTTGGCCCTTGGTCGGCTTGCATTACACGCCCACCAAATGCAATAACGCGTCCGCGTTTATCGCGAATAGGAAACATTAATCGGTCGCGGAAAAAATCAAATTGTCTGCCTGGTGTTTTTTCTGAAGCTAGCTTTAATTCAACTAATTGCTCTTTTTGTTCTTTATTACGGCCAAGCTGAAGACATAATCCATCCCATTCGCTGGGAGCGTAGCCAATCATAAACTTTTTAACTGTTTCACCACTTAAACCACGGCCTTTTACATATTCAATAACGGCGGCAGAATTACTGTGGTGTTTTAATTGGTGCTGATAAAAGCGCGCAGTATGAAGCATTAAATCGTAATCAGAGCGCTTTTGCGCAGCAGTACGTTCTGGTGCTGAGTTTGTGCCCTGTTCTCGAGGTACTTCTAAGTTAAGCATGCTTGCTATTTCTTCAATAGCATCTACAAACTCAAGCTTTTCATACTCCATTACAAACGAAATAGCATTACCATTAGCACCACAACCAAAGCAATGATAAAACTGTTTGTCTTGCGATACGGTAAATGAGGGCGATTTTTCGTTATGAAATGGGCAGCAAGCTTGATAATCCTTACCTGCTTTTTTTAGACCTACTTTTGAGTCTATCAGGTCGACAATATCGGTTCTGGCAAGTAAATCGTCTATAAAGTTACGTGGGATCTTTCCAGCCATTAGTAAAATACAGTCCTGAAATAATAAGAAGAATAACGAATATGAAATTTACTTTTTTATACTTGCTTGATGCAAAGTATAGCGTGCTTTAACTTACCAAAATGATAGCAAAATAAATAGGGAAGCTATAAAAAATTTCATTTTAAAGTAACCTAGTAGGTGTACTTTTTATCAAAGTTAAAAACAAAGAAACCGAGCGCAAGGCTCGGTTCACTTCAATCATACTTTAATGTATGTGGGAGTATTAGGCAGTTAATCGTTGCTTAATTAAACCAGAGATTTTGCCCATATCGGCACGACCTTCGGCTTTGCTTTTGATTATACCCATTACTTTACCCATGTCTTGCATACCTGCTGCGTTAGTATCAGCAATAGCCGCATCAATGAGAGCAATGATTTCTTCTTCACTCAATTTTTGAGGTAAGAAAGTTTCAAGTGCCACTATTTCATTGGCTTCAATATCAGCTAAATCATCACGCCCAGCATCTTTGTACTGAGTGTAAGAGTCACGACGTTGTTTAACAAGCTTCACTATAACGGAGGTAATACCTGCGTCGTCTAGTTCTATACGCTCGTCAATTTCACGTTGCTTGATTGCAGCAAGTACCATACGAATAGGGTTAAGACGTAATTTGTCTTTAGCTCTCATCGCATCTTTTTGCGCATCTTTTAGCGTTATTAAAAGGCTCATTTATACAAGACCTAATATATTAGTATAATTTAACGCGACGTGCGTTATCACGAGAAAGTTTTTTCATGTGACGTTTTACTGCAGCAGCTTTTTTACGCTTACGCTCAGCTGTTGGTTTTTCATAGTGCTCGCGACGACGAACTTCTGAAAGGATTCCTGCTTTTTCACATGAACGCTTGAAGCGACGAAGTGCTACGTCAAACGGTTCGTTCTCTCTTACTTTAATTACTGGCATTAAAAATTCACCTACCTAAATTATGAGCGTTGCTCAAGTTGATCAAACATTGATCAAGTGGTTCAAAAATGGTGCGGTATTGTAATCCGAAGCAACACCACATGTAAAGGACAATATTAACAGAAACGCATCATGTAAAACAGTATTAATTTGATTGGCGCTGGTAGAGTTTGCAAAACACTTGGCCTGCCTTTTTTTCTTTAATTAACAACCAGTTGCTCGGGTTCTTGAAGGTGGTTAACTCTGTTTCTACTTCAACATAAATTAATGCATCATCGCTTAACCATTGGTTTTTTTCTAATAAATCGCAGGTTGTTTGCGCTAAATCTTTACGAAATGGTGGGTCAACAAATACAAGATTAAACGCTTCGTTTGTGTTTTTTTGCTCTAAAAAGGAGAGTGAATTAGTATGTTTAACGTATGCGTTGTCGAGCTTTAAAGTGCTAATGTTTTGTTCTAATTGCTTGGCAGCTGACGAGTCGAGCTCGATAAATGTGGCGTTTTTAGCAAATCGAGATAGCGCTTCAAATCCTAACCCACCAGAACCTGCAAAACAATCAAGTACATTTGTGTCACGCGTATCTTGCATTAGCCAATTAAATACAGTTTCTTTAATTCGATCGGTAGTAGGTCTTAAGCCTTCTACATTTTTAACAGGGAGTTTTCGGCCTCGAAATTGGCCACTAATCACTCTAATAAAGCCATCACTGGGCTTGTTAGTAGCTTTATTTTGCGTTGTTTTTTTTCTCATTTAGCTCACTAAAAAATGGTATATGGTATCTAGCTCAGATAATATTATGGGTGATTACGTGTAGCTTCATTTTTCAACCGTATTAAAAGTGTTACTATTGAACACTTACGTTTTGAATGGTTGTATTTATTAGCAACTATTGCTGGGCATTGCCAAGCTATTTCAAATTTTAGTTTATCAGATTTTTATAAGTGGTTATTAGCAAGTATGACAAAAAAAAGTAAATTCATGTCGTGGCTCGGTTTTGGCAAGTCAGATAAAAAAGAAGCAGAGCAAAAAGCAGCCGCTGATAAACAACAAGCATTAGCGCAAGAAGAAGCGCAGAAGCTAGAGCAAGAAAAGCTTGCGCAGCAGGCTGAAACTGAACGCTTACAAGCAGAAGCCGAAGCAGAGCGCTTAGAGCAGGAGCGTATTGCTGCTGAACAAATTGAAGCTAAACGTTTAGAGCAAGAAAAGCTAGCACAGGAGCAAGCTGAAGCTGAACGTTTAAAAGCAGAGGCCGAAACAGAGCGCTTAGAGCAGGAGCGTATTGCTGCTGAAAAAATTGAAGCTAAACGTTCAGAGCAAGAAAAGCTAGCACAGGAGCAAGCTGAAGCTGAACGTTTAAAAGCAGAAGCCGAAACAGAGCGCTTAGAGCTGGAGCGTATTGCTTCTGAACAAATTGAAGCAAAACGTTTAGAGCAAGAGCGTGCTGAAAACGCAGAAAAGATTGCCATTGAGCAGGCCAATGCTGAATTACTTGCAAAACAACAAGCTGATGCAGAAGCGCAAAGACAAGAACACGCACAACGTTTAGCCGATCAAGAAACGCAGATGCTGTTAGAGCAAGAGCGATTGGCTGCAGAAAAAATAGAGGCTGAGCGACTAGAGCAAATACGCCTTGAAAAAAAGGATGAAGCTGTAAAGGCTGAAAAGCTTGCAATAGAGCAAGCGAATGCTGAGTTATTAGCAAAAGAACAAGCAGATGCTGAAGCACAAAGACAAGATCAAGCAAAACGTTTAGCAGAACAAGAAGCGCAAATGCGTTTAGAGCAAGAACGCATTGCTGCTGATAAAGCAGAAAGCGAGCGCTTAGAACAAGAACGTATTACTGCTGAGAAAGCTCAGAACGAGCGTTTAGAACAAGAACGTATTGCGGCTGAAAAAACTCAGAGTGAGCGTTTAGAGCAAGAACGCATTACTGCTGAAAAAGTAGAAAATGAGCGTTTAGAGCAAGAGCGCATTGCGGCTGAAAAAGCAGAAAACGAGCGTTTACAACAAGAGCGCATTGCAGCTGAAAAAGCAGAAAATGAACGTTTAGAGCAAGAGCGCATTGCTTTAGAAAAAGCAGAAAACGAACGTTTAGAGCAAGAGCGCATTGCAGCGGAAAAAGCAGAAAACGAGCGTTTAGAGCAAGAGCGCATTACTGCTGAAAAAGCAGAAAATGAGCGTTTAGAGCAAGAACGCATTGCAGAAGAACTTGCAATAGAAGAAGCTAAAAAAGCAGAAAAGCCGAAAAAAGAAGGGTTTTTCTCTCGTCTTAAAAAGGGCTTGTTAAAAACTCGCGTTAATATAGGTTCTGGTTTTGCATCTATTTTTAGTGGTAAAAAAATAGATGACGAATTATTTGAAGATCTTGAAACACAGCTGCTCACCGCCGATTTAGGCGTTGATACCACCATGAAGTTGATTGATAGCTTAACTGATGCTGCAAACCGTAAGCAGTTAAAAGATGGTGATGCGCTTTATGAGTTAATGAAACAAGAAATGGCGGCGATGCTAAAAACGGCTGAACAGCCTTTAGTAATTACCAAAGATAAAAAGCCATTTGTTATTTTAATGGTGGGCGTAAATGGCGTTGGTAAAACAACGACTATTGGTAAGATGGCTAAGCAATTTCAAAGCGAAGGTAAGTCGGTTATGCTGGCTGCTGGCGATACGTTTAGAGCGGCTGCTGTTGAGCAACTTCAGGTTTGGGGTGAACGTAACAGCATTCCTGTTATTGCACAGCATACGGGTGCAGATAGTGCATCGGTTGTTTTTGATGCATTCCAAGCTGCAAAAGCACGTAATATAGATGTGTTAATTGCAGATACAGCGGGTCGCTTGCAAAATAAAGATAACTTAATGCAGGAGCTTGAAAAAATAGCTCGTGTTATGAAAAAAATTGATCCTGATGCGCCGCACGAAGTGATGCTAACCATTGATGCTGGCACAGGTCAAAATGCAATTAGCCAAGTGAACTTATTTAATCAATGCGTTGGCTTAACTGGTATTACGCTTTCAAAACTTGATGGAACTGCAAAGGGTGGTGTTATTTTTGCGGTTGCAGATAAGTTTAATATTCCAATTCGTTACATTGGTGTTGGTGAAGGTATTGATGATTTACGCGCTTTTAAAAGCGATGACTTTATTGATGCGTTATTTAGCCAAGATGAGGACGACGTTTAATTTACCAAAAGAGGGAGCTTGCTCCCTTTTTAATTGCGAGGAATACCAATTTTATTAGTAAACTAATTGAATTGGCATAATAAAAAAATGATAAATTTTCAGCAAGTAAGTAAGACTTATCCTGGAGGGCACCGCGCCCTCGAAAAAGTTAATTTTCATGTTAAACCGGGTGAACTTGCCTTTTTAACCGGCCACAGTGGTGCGGGTAAAAGTACGTTGCTTAAGTTAATTAGCTTAATGGAACGTCCATCGGCAGGCAGTGTATTTATCAACGGTGTTGATTTAAATAAAGTAAACTCGCGTCAAATTCCTTATGCTCGCCGTGATATAGGTATTATTTTTCAAAACCACCGTTTACTAGAGCGCTATACTATTTTTGATAACGTGGCACTGCCTCTTATTATTGAGGGTACTCACCATAAGCAAATAGCTAAACGTGTTCATGGTGCGCTTGATAAAGTAGGCCTGATAGACAAAATAAAATGTCATCCGTCTATGCTCTCTGGAGGCGAGCAGCAACGTGTTGGTATTGCCAGAGCAATCGTAAATTCCCCGCCAATTCTGTTAGCCGATGAGCCTACAGGTAACCTAGACCCTGAGCTTTCAATGGAAATCCTAAAGCTGTTTGAGGACTTTAATAAACACGGCACCACTGTTCTTATAGCGACGCATGACTTAGGTTTGGTTGCACGTATGAAGTACCGCAGTCTAACCTTAAAAGATGGCCGCATGCTTCAAGATCCGCTCGCTGAGGGAGCACTATGAGTTTACTTTTTAAAAGTCGTCAAAATAGTAACGACAAGCAAAAAAAATCAGTATTAGCTGGCAGCTATTTTTTCATTATTAATATTTTTCGCCAAGGTGTTCATAGCTTAGGTGAAATGTGGCGTACGCCGCTTGCATCTATGATGACTATTGCTGTACTTGGTTTGAGCCTAACGTTACCTGCAACACTTTATCTCGTTGTTAAAAACGTACAGCAAGTAAGTAGTGGTTTTGAAGAAGCGAGTGAAATATCGTTGTTTGTAAAAGAAAGTATGAACGAGCAAGAAACGCAAACATTAGTAAAGCGTTTAGCACTTTATCCAGAAGTGGAAAGCGTTGAATTTATATCAAAGCAAAAAGCACTAACAGAATTTAAAGACGTATCTGGCTTTGGGCAAGCTTTAGAGTACTTAGATAAAAACCCATTACCTGATGTGGTACTTGTTACTCCTACAAAACGTCACAGACACCCAAATGCCGCTAAAGTACTGCTAACTAAATTAGAAAGTGAACGTGAAGTTGATTTTGGTAAGCTCGATATAGCGTGGCTAGAGCGTTTAAATGCATTACTAGATTTACTGAAAGAAAGTGTAATAACCATCGCATTATTACTGCTTACCTCAGTGACGCTTATTATTGGTAACACCATCCGTTTGTCGATCATGGATAAAAAAGAAGAAATACAAGTAATGAAGCTAGTCGGCGCAACTAACACCTTTATACATGCCCCATTTTTGTGGACCGGTATTTGGTATGGTGTAATAGGTGGTTTATTCGCCTTTATATGCGTAGGATTAATGATGTGGTGGCTTTCAAGCGCTGTGAGTAGTGTAGCGGGGGTGTATCAAACAAGCTTCTCGTTAATTGGATTATCGCTTAATGAGCTCGGCTTTTTAGTGTTACTTGCAACAAGCTTAGGATTTGTAGGCTCGTACCTTTCTGTAAATCGATATATTAAAGAAATAGAACCCGATAAAGTATAAACAATCCTGCAAACTATAAGTGAACCAACCCAGCTTGATATGCGTATCGTACCGAACTGGGTTGTACCTCCTGTTATTAAAACTGTCATATTTATGTACTATCCTCCCATGAAGTAATGAGTTGTAAATAAGGTGATGCAGCGAGGTTAACCTGCTGCAGCCCCTCAATTCATCACTTATTCAGTCGCTTGTAGTAGACTAAACACATACTAAAAACTGCTTGATTTATACTTTAAAAAAGTTTTAAATTGGGGTTAGCACTCTTAAAGAAAGAGTGCTAAGATAGTTTCAAATGTTTATCACCGAGGTGAAAAATGAGTAAAGATTTATACGCAATGGCACTTACAGTCGGACAACAAAGCGCAAGCATGGACGGTTACCTTCAAGCGGTAAGCACTATTCCTATGCTTAAAGTTGAACAAGAGCAAGAACTTGCTAAAAAGCTTCAGGAAGAAGGTGATCTTAGTGCTGCCAAGCAACTCATTATGTCGCATTTACGCTTTGTAGCACATATTGCTAAAGGCTACTCGGGATACGGCTTACCACAAGCTGACCTTATTCAAGAAGGTAATATAGGCCTGATGAAAGCGGTTAAACGTTTTGACCCTACAGTGGGTGTACGTTTAGTATCGTTTGCAGTGCATTGGATTAAAGCCGAAATTCACGAGTTTGTGCTTAAAAATTGGCGCATAGTTAAAGTTGCAACCACTAAAGCGCAACGTAAATTGTTTTTTAATCTTCGTAAAAACAAAAAGCGTTTAGGTTGGTTTAATCAAGCTGAGGTTAGTACCGTTGCTAGCGAGCTAGGTGTGAGTGAAAAAGAAGTACGTGAAATGGAATCGCGCATGAGCGGCCAAGACATGGGCTTTGACCTAACGGGCGACGATAACGACGACGCACCAACAAGCACGTACTCTCCAGTACAATATTTAACAGATGGCGCAGCTGATTTAGCTGACGACGTTGAACAAGAACAGTGGAAAGAGCAAGCGCATACTCGTTTATTTAGCGCACTTAAAACACTAGACGAACGTTCACAAGATATTGTTAGCGCACGTTGGTTGTCGGATGATAAAGCGACTCTTCAAGAGCTTGCACAAAAGTACAGTGTATCTGCTGAACGTGTTCGCCAGCTTGAAAAAACAGCGATGAAAAAGTTACAAAGCGCTATGAGCTAATATTGCTCAAGCAGCAAATTTAAAAGCCCTGCATGAAAATGCGGGGCTTTTTTGTTTTATGAAGACCAAATAACTAAAAAATAAGGGAAGATTAACCTTAAATACCATCAATTAAATAGATAAAGATAAATATGAAAGCACATGTATTGAGGAAAAATGAGACCCAATACCACTTTGTGTATTTTTCTTCTATTTCATCCTTATCACAGTCTATCTGAAGGTTATCTTTAGTTTTCCCTGCTTGGCAGTGAGAATGAAGGAAATAAAGAGAAATTAAGTAACCAATAAACATTGTAAAGCTAAATGCAGAATATTTGTTATTGCTTTCAACAGTATTTACAAACATCCATATACAATTAAAGCCAGTAACACTTGCAGAAATAATGGCGTTAACGCACATTAGCATAAGAGGGTAGCCTGATCCTTTCCTACAAAAGTATATATAAATGCGTCCAAATACTGATGCAAGTGAACCTTCAAGTAAGAAGAATAAACAAGCAACAAATACCAAGTCGACACTAATTCTAATGGGTATTAAGTTATATCCAAAAATAATAGTAGGAACTGCATAGAAGGTATTTATTATTGCTATGATACTCGCAATTGAGCCCACAAATGAAATAGGTTGATTCCTTGCTTCAGCAATAATTGTTTTTAACAATTGATATCCCTAAATTATGGTTTGAGGTTACAAGCTTTAATAGCTGAGGTGCAGCTAGTGTTTTTATTATGAATAATTATATCATTTAATAGTTTAAATTATATTAACTTAAATACCTCACGACTAAGTCTGGACACTCATCATCTCATCGAGCACTAATCCCTTTACCCTCAGCCTGCGCTAACTGAATGTATTTACGCTCAACCAGCTGCGAAACCGGCACGAGCTCAAAACCTTGCTTAGTTAGCTCGGGTAAGGCATGACGTAAAAATTCGATTGTTTCTGGGTAGGGGTGAGCAATTGCAATAGCAGAATTATGGATGGTGGCTAGTTGTTTTAATTCTTCAAGCCTTAGCTGCAGTTGTTCTGGTGTAGTTATATTATCTAAAAACACTTGGCGACTAATATTGGCAACACCTAAAAAGTTAGCAGCATTTTGTGCTTGGCTTAAATCGGTTGTGCGGCTATCTAAAAAATATAAATGGCGCTTTTTAAGCACTTCCATTGTCCACTTCATAGCTTGGCTTTGCTGCGTAAGTGCTGAGCCCATGTGGTTATTAACGCCTTTAACTTGCGGCAAACTGGCGAGAGCTGTTCCTAAAGTTTGCTGAAGCTGCTCTTTATTCATATTTAAAGTGAGCGCGCCAGGTCCTAGTTCTTTACCACTAAGAGCCTGCATAGGTACATGAAGTAATAGTTCTTTATTTGATTGACTGGCAAGCGTTGCAAAAATTTGCGAATAAGGGGTATGGGGCAAAATTGAATATGACAATTGCCCTGGTAAGGAAAGGAACTCTAAGTCCCGTTGATGATAGCCTATGTCGTCTATCACTATTGCTATTTGCTTAGCGCTAATTGTTGCTGAGCTAAAACAAATAGCTAATATTAGCCATTTTATTATTTTCACGTTTATAGTTTTTATTATCTTTTTAGCTTTATTTATACAGCTTATACAAGCTATTGCATGCTGAGTAATTGTTTTGCTTTAACTAGCTGTAAATCGGCTAAGTTACTCGAGAGTAATTGCGCGTTACTGTTAGCGTGTTCATTTTTTATTATAACGGCTTTATTACTTTGTGAAAGGGTTGTTTGATTAACAGCCACATCGGGGGTTATTCCTATCCCATCAATCGACTTTCCTAGCGGCGTAAAATATTTAGCAGTAGTGAGCTTTAATGCAGTGTTGCCGTCACCTAGCGGAATGAGCGATTGTACAGAACCCTTCCCAAAAGACTGACTGCCAACAACGGTTGCTCGTTTATTATCTTTAAGTGCTGCTGCAAGTATTTCGGCTGCAGAGGCTGAGTTTTCATTTATAAGTACAACAATGGGGGCATTTTTTAGAATGTCTCCACGCTTTGCATAAAATGCTTGGTTGGCATCGTAAAAACGTCCTTTAGTAGTCACTATAGTGCCACTTTGTAAAAATAGGTCTGATACCGCTACTGCGCTTTGTAATGTACCCCCTGGGTTATCACGTAAATCAATTACTAAGCCTTTAAGTGGGTAACCAAAGTGGCTTTGCAGGGCAGCAACTTGCAGAGCAACCTCATGTAATGTGTGGTTAGAGAAGTTATTGATAGCTATATAACCAGTACCAAAATCTAGAAGTTCGCTTGTTACGCTTTCGAGGTTTATTTGGCGGCGTGCTACATGAAACGTGAGTGGGTTTTTATTGTTATCACGACTTATAATTAGGTCTATATTTGAAAATTTACTGTCTCTTATTAGTGTTGCTACTTCATCGATTGTAAGGTTTTGGGCTGCTTGGTTGTTTACACTTACAATAATATCGCCTGGCAAAATACCCGCTGCTTTTGCGGGGGAGTTATTAACCACATTAACAATAGTCATATTCTCGTCGATATTTTTAACCTCAATACCGATACCGGTGTAACGTCCATTTGTGTTATCAAATAATGAGGTTAGTTCGTGCTCATTTAAGTACTTAGAGTAAGAGTCGAGCTTTGAATATAAACGCTCAAACTGTTGGCTATTATATTTAATGTGGTGGCTATTTTGTAAGGTGAGATCTTCAACATAGTAGGCATGAATGTTAAAGAGTATTTCGTCTATTTGTTGTCTTTTAAGATCTTTAATCGAGCTTGCTAGTGCGTTACTAGAAAAAGCGATTAAGGTTAGTAATACAAGCAAATACAGACTTATATAAAAGCCTGTATTTTTTTGATCAATGGTAGTTACTACAGTTTTTTTAGTTGTCATCAGCTGCTCCAGAGCGGTGCAGCGATTTATTTAATTAAATGCGTTTGCACCATTTTACAGGATTTACTGCGCGTCCTTTGTGGCGTATTTCAAAGTATAGACCAGAACTAGCTTGTCCGCCGCTTTGGCCAACTAAAGCAAGGGTTTCGCCTTCGCGTACCATGTCGCCTACATCTCTTAGCAGTGTTTGGGCATGACCATATAGGCTCATAAAACCTTCACCATGGTCTACAACAATTACCCAGCCATAGCCCTTAAGCCAATCGGCGAATACAACTTGACCATTATGTACACTATTAATATTAGTGCCTTCTTTTGCACCAATTAATACGCCTTTCCAATCAATACCACCATGTTTACGTTGACCGAATGTGTGCTCTAACTTGCCTTTGCTCGGCCAATCTAATTTGCCCTTGCTTTTATTTAGGCCGAGTAATTCAATTTTTTGTGTTTTTTCTTTTTCGAGTTCTTCAATTGTTGTTACTAACGTTTGTTGGTTTTCTTTTAAATAATTTATTGAGCTTTTGGTGCTGTTGAGCTGAGCTTGTAAATTTTTAAGATTAGCTTGGCGTTCACTTTGCGCATTAAGCAATGCAGTTTGGCGCCTTTTTTGCTCATCATACAAAAGCTCTAGCTTTTCTTGAGTTTTAACAAGTTCTTCTTGGTTTTGTGCTATTTGTTGTTGAAGGTTTTTTAGATCTTCAATTTGTTCAATACGGGCTTTATTTAAGTAGTTGTAATAACTTAGTGTGCGCTCAAATTTTGCGGTGTCTTCTTGGTTTAACAGCATTTTAGAATAGTCGTCGCCACCCGCCATGTAGGCACTTTTGAGCTGCGCGGCTAAGACTTTTTGAAACTGAGTATGCTTTTTATCGAGCTCATCGGCTTTATTTTGTAGCTCTTTTTGCTGTGTTTTTGTTTCTCTTACTGATTGTTCTGCCATGTTAAGTGCTTTAGCATTTTTAGCTATATCGAGTTCATGGCTTTTGAGGTTTTTTTGTAGTGACGCTATTTTTTTTCTTTGGGCGTTATACTCAGCTTGGCTTTGCTCAAGTGCATTTTGAACTTCTGATAAGTCTTTTTTAGTACGATCTTCATTAGCAACTGCAGATGCAGTCACTAATGAAGTGAGTATTAAACCGCACTTAATTAACCGGTTAATACGTCTATTCATGCGTTATTTCAACATCATGATAGGCGTACCAGTCATTTCGTTTGGCTGCTCCATGCCCATTAAGTGAAGCATGGTAGGGGCTACATCGCTTAATGCTTTACCTTGCATTGGCTCTGCATCGCGACCCACATAAATAAAATGTACCGGTTCGCTAGTGTGAGCTGTATGGGCTTGGCCTGTTTTAAGGTCTGCCATCTGCTCAGCATTACCATGATCAGCTGTTATTAGTGCTTCACCACCAAACTCTTCAAGTGCATCAACAACACGTCCAATACAGCTATCTACCGCTTCACAGGCCTTAACTGCAGCGTCAAACACGCCAGAGTGACCTACCATGTCGCCATTAGGATAGTTACAAATAATAGCATCGTATTTTCCACTTTTAATTGCTGCTACTAACTTGTCGGTTAACATTTCTGAGTTCATTTCAGGTTGTAAGTCGTAAGTTGCTACTTGCGGCGAAGGAATTAGTTCGCGTGTTTCGCCTTCAAATTCGCTTTCGCGCCCGCCACTAAAGAAAAATGTAACGTGTGCGTACTTTTCGGTTTCTGAAATACGAAGCTGTGTTTTGTTATTTTTTTCAAACCACTCACCAAGTACATTTACTAACGGTGTTGAACCAAAGGCAACAGGGGCATCTATATCAGCTGCGTACTCTGTCATCATTACAAATGCGCTAAGTTTTGGTGTTCTTTTTCTTGCGAATCCATCAAAGTCAGGCTCAACAAAAGCGCGAGTAATTTCGCGGGCTCTGTCTGCTCTAAAGTTGGCAAAAATTAGAGTGTCGCCATCGTTAATTTCGGCTGGCTCTGCACCTGTTGGTGTAATAGTTGTAGCAGCTACAAACTCATCGTTTTCGTCGCGCTCGTAGGCTGCATTAAGTGCCTCTACGCCGTTATCAAAATTAAAGTCGCCTTCGGCTAGAGCTATTACATTGTAAGCTTTTTCTACTCGGTTCCAACGGTTGTCTCTGTCCATTGCGTAGTAACGGCCAATAAGTGACGCTAAACGACCACATTTAAGTTCGCTAAACAATGCTTCAATACGTTCGATTGATGCTTTAGCGCTACGTGGAGGTGTGTCGCGGCCATCTAAAAAGCCATGAAAGTAAACTTCTTTAGCGCCACGTTTTGCAGCCAGTTTTATACTAGCAACAATGTGATCTTCGTGACTATGTACGCCACCTGGGCTTAAAAGTCCCATAATATGAACGGCTTTGCCTGCTTTTACTGCTTTATCTATGTTTTCAACTAAGGCTGGTGTTGAATCAAATTCGCCATCGTTAATTGCTTTGGTGATACGAGTAAAATCTTGATAAACAATGCGACCAGCACCTAAGTTCACATGGCCAACTTCTGAGTTACCCATTTGACCATCAGGAAGACCCACATCTAAACCCGAAGCTGATATTAATGTGTGTGGCCGTGTGGCCCATAAATTGTCTAATACCGGTGTGTTAGCTGCAAGAATAGCATTACTTTGCGTATCTTCGCGGTATCCCCAACCGTCTAAAATCATTAATACCAGTGGTTTTTTATGCTCTGTCATAATAGCTCCTGAAAATTAGTATCTGTTGATGGATACTGTGCACCTAAAAGGTTTATTAGCGTGGTTTTAGCATACCGTGTTTTTAAGCTAGGATCAGCATTGAAAACAAGATATTAATTTTTTTCACTTACTTTATATATGGGGGGCTTTATCGTTTTTTAAACGCTTCTAAGTACTCCTAAACTCGCATTTTAGGTTGGTTTGGGTATACTTGCGTGGCTAAAGTACAAAATCCTTAAAACATCACGTTTTAAAACATAATTTCATAGTGGAAGTAGAATGGATCAATATATTGAATTTATTACAAATCATCCCATTTTAAGCCTTGCTTGGGTTGGTATTGTTTTCCTTATTGTTAGTGGCTGGATAAAAAGTAAGTTTTCAGCTGTTCGTCAAATAAATCCTCAGCAGCTTACGTTACTTATAAACCGTGATGACGGCCAAGTAATCGATATACGTGCACAAAAAGAGTTTAATGCAGGACGTATTTCTGGCGCTGAGCACTTAAGCCCAGAGAATGCGAAAAAATCTGACTTTTCAAGCCTTGAAAAGTACAAGACTAAACCCATTATAGTTGTATGTACTACAGGTATGACTGCCCAAGGTACTGCAGCCGCTATGAGTAAAGCTGGTTTTGAACGAGTTTATTTATTAGCAGGTGGCATGGGTGCGTGGCAATCTGCCAGCTTACCAACTACAACAGGTCGCTAATCAGTTTAGCTTGGCCGATAGAGGATTTATTATGAGTAATGTTGTTTTATACACCAAGGCGTATTGTCCATTTTGTCAGCGTGCTCTTTCGCTTTTAAATAGCAAAGGCGTTGAATACACTAATTATGATATTGGTGTACAACCAGAGCTACGTGCTGAAATGATTACTAAAGCTGGTGGCGCAAGCACAGTACCGCAAATATTTATTAATGATGAACATATCGGTGGCTGCGACGACATGATGGCTATTGAAGCGCAAGGTAAACTTGACGCTAAGTTAAACGCTTAATTTAATTATAATAACGAACAAGTTAGGAATAACAATGAACGAAGAAAATCAAAACGTAGCAGCTGCAGAAGCCGGTGCACAATTTACTATTCAACGTATTTACACTAAAGATGTATCGTTTGAAACGCCAAACTCTCCGGCCATTTTTCAAAAAGAATGGACGCCAGAAGTTAAGCTAGACCTAGATACACGCTCTAACAAACTAGACGAAGGTGTATTTGAAGTTGTTTTAGCACTAACTGTAACTGCTTCTCTTGGTGAAGAAACTGCGTTCTTATGTGAAATTCAACAAGCAGGTATTTTTACTATTGCTGAAGTTGAAGAAGTGCAACTTGCGCACATGCTTGGTGCATTTTGTCCTAACGTGTTGTTCCCATATGCACGTGAAGCTGTTTCAAATCTTGTTAACCGTGGTACTTTTCCACAGCTTAACCTTGCGCCAGTTAACTTTGACGCACTGTTTGCACAATACATGCAACAACGTACTGCGCAAGCTGACCAGGTTACAGCAGACGCATAACCTATGAGTACAGCAACTACAGCTGTTACTGTATTAGGGGCGGGGTCTTACGGCACCGCCCTTGCTATTTGTTTAGCCCGAAATGGTCACCACGTGACACTTTGGGGAAGAAATAGCGACGACGTTGCCACGCTTGCAGCTGAGCGGAAAAATCAACGTTACTTACCTGATGCTCCTTTCCCAGACACTCTTACTCTTGAAGCTAACTTACTAAATGCCGTTGCTAGCAGCGCTATTGTACTTGTTGTTGTACCAAGCCATGCTTTTGGCGACACACTTGCGCAAATTAAACCGGCATTGCAAAAGGGTGCTAAAGTTGCGTGGGCAACGAAAGGGCTCGAGCCAAATACTGGGCGCTTGTTGCAAGAAGTGGCTTTGCAAGAATTGGGTGATGATATTCCACTTGCCGTACTTTCGGGCCCTACATTTGCAAAAGAAATGGCGATGGGCTCACCTACAGCTATTTCAGTGTCTTCTACGTCGCCTGAATTTGCTCAGCAGCTAGCTGATTTACTTCATTGTGGCCGCTCATTCCGCGTGTATAACAATGATGATTTTATTGGTATACAGCTCGGTGGTGCGGTTAAGAATGTAATTGCCATTGGTGCCGGTATTTCGGACGGTGTTGGTTTTGGTGCTAATGCGCGTACTGCGCTGATCACTCGAGGTCTTGCTGAATTAACGCGATTAGGCTGTGCTTTGGGCGCAAAACCAGAAACTTTTATGGGAATGGCGGGTCTTGGTGATTTAATACTCACCTGTACCGACAATCAATCTCGTAATCGTCGATTTGGTTTAGCACTAGGTAAAGGCGAAAGTGTAGATGCTGCTATTGAGTCTATTGGCCAAGTAGTTGAAGGCTTTAGAAATACCAAAGAAGTATATTTACTCGCGCAGCGCAGCGGTGTTGAAATGCCGATTACTGAGCAAATTTATAAAGTGCTTTATGAAAATAAAGACATGAAAGAAGCAGCAATGGCGCTATTAGGCCGAGAGCAGCGTTCTGAATAAATTTATACAAAGTATACTAAAACTAAAAAACCGACGTTATGTCGGTTTTTTGTTCTTTGTTGCTTGGTATAAGGTGCTTATTGCGCGTTAGGAAAGCCCAACTGGCGCCACGACTCGTAAACAAACACGGCTACTGCGTTTGATAAGTTCATGCTGCGGCTATTGGCTTGCATAGGAATACGTACACGCTGCTCTTTTGGCAGTGCTTGGATCATATCATCAGGCAGGCCGCGGGTTTCAGGTCCAAAAACTAGGCAATCGCCGGCTTCGTAGCTAGCTTCGTGGTGAAATTGGCTACCTTTGGTTGTACATGCATATATTTTTTTAGGCTTACACTTCTCAAGATAATCTTCAAATGAGGCATGGCGTTGAACATGGCTAAATTCGTGGTAATCAAGGCCAGCACGCTTTACTCGTTTGTCGTCCCATTCAAAACCTAACGGCTCAATTAAATGCAGTGCATAGCCCGTATTTGCGCACAGACGAATAATATTACCTGTATTAGGTGGAATTTCAGGTTGGTATAAAACAATATCCAGCATAGTGAGCCTTTTAAATAATCTGTAGTTTAACGATTTTCAGTATACACGAAACCCTTCAAAAAAATGATATACTCATACTATTGAGTACTCCTAATTATCGGATTAAAACGTGCATAACCGTAGCTACGAATTTTGGGTTAAAACTTCCAGCATTGTTACCATGGTAATGGTTAGTTTAATGATTGGCGCAAAAACATGGGCGTGGCTTGCTTCGGGCTCGGCCTCAATGCTTGGCTCGTTAACGGATTCGTTAATGGATATAACAGCTACCGCGATGAGCTTTTTAGTTTTGGGTTACGCACTGCGTCCAGCAGATGACGATCATCGGTTTGGACACGGTAAAGCCGAAGCACTTGCAGGACTTGGACAAGCTGCGTTTATTGCTGGCTCAGGTTGCCTACTTGCTTTTCATGGTATTGAGCGTTTATTTAATCCTATCCAGTTAAGCCATTCATTATTGGGTGTATGGGTAAGTATTTTTGCTATTGCGTGTACGCTGGTCATTGTATTTGTGCAAAATAAAGTAGTTAAATACACCGATTCAATTGCT
Source organism: Pseudoalteromonas sp. SWXJZ10B (assembly GCF_015864475.1). Classification (NCBI taxonomy): domain Bacteria; kingdom Pseudomonadati; phylum Pseudomonadota; class Gammaproteobacteria; order Alteromonadales; family Pseudoalteromonadaceae; genus Pseudoalteromonas; species Pseudoalteromonas sp. SWXJZ10B. The sequence goes on along the minus strand of NZ_JADYXD010000007.1, from coordinate 73,697 downwards.
ATTAAAGCAGACTCAGTACATTACAAAGGCGACTTAATATTAAATGCCGCTGTGCTATTGGCTATTTTGTTAGCTTATTATGGTGTGTTGTATGCCGATCCGGTTTTTGCGATAGGTGTAGCAGGTTATTTGCTTTATAACAGTTGGGATATTGCTCGCGATAGCGCCGATCATTTAATGGATAAAGAGCTGCCAGATGATGAAAAGCAAAGCATATTTGATATAGCCAGAGCCCATGCAGATGTACACGGCGTACATGACATTCGTACTCGTCAAGGCGGAAAAGTTAAGTTTATCCAAATGCACTTAGAGCTTGATGATCATTTAAGTTTAATACGTGCTCATAACGTAGCTGATGAAGTGGAGTCAATGCTTAAAGAACGTTTTGAGTCTGAGGTAGATATACTGATCCACCTCGACCCTTTGTCGGTACTTGCTAAGCCGTCACCGACTCACAAAACTGATACAAACTTTTAAGCAATGGCTGGCGTATTTCATCACGTTCAAAAAACAGTTCGTGTTTAGCGCCTTCAAAGCTTTTAAGTACTGTATTTGCGTGTCTGTTTGCTAATTTATATTGGGCATTGTTATCGACTACTTCGTCGTTTTGCGCACTGGCAATATAAAGTGGGATAGTTACGCTTAAGCTATCCATCGAAGTTATAAATGCAAATGTCGCATTTAGCCAGCCGTAAGTAACACCGCCGAGCTGTAGTAATGGCTCTTCTTTATATGTTTGCCTAAATAGCTCGTAACGCACTGGACTGCTGGTTAATACATTTGTAGCAAACTCATCGGGTATATAATCGGTTTGCCCTAGCGCGTAGTTGTCTTTTTGACCCAAAAGGGTAGCGGTACTGGCTATTAATTTAGCTAAAGGTTTTGGTGTGTTTTTTGTGTAAATATCAAGCATCGGGGCTGATAAAAACGCGCCACTAAAATTGTGTTCAAAATGCGCAAGGTAATCAAAAGCAATAGCGCCGCCCATTGAATGACTCACTAACACTTTTTTGCCCTGCCAATAAGTATCCACAACGTGTTTATTAAATAAGTTTAGATCGGCACTGTAATCGTTAAATTGATTAACGTGGCCTTTATGCTTATTTATTAAGTGGCGATAAGAGCGGCCTTGTCCTTGGTGGTCGACTATGAACACGGCAAAATTATTATTACAAAGCTCCCACAACAATTCTTTATATTTATCTAACCCCTCAAGGCGCCCCGAACTGATAACAATGGCAATTTGAGCTTTTTCAGGTATGGCATAAGCATAAAATAATTGCCCGTTAGGCGTATCTAAATAAGCTTTAATTAGCGTGTTTTTATAAAAGTTATTAATTGTTATTTGATTACTTTTAAGCTCACGCTCACTACTATAAAACATGGTTTACTCTTTTATTAATGGCAAGGTTATATTAGCACACAAGCCACCTAGTTCTTTATTTGATAATACTAAACTGCCGCCATGCGCAGTAATAGCATTTTTAGCAATCGCAAGACCTAAACCCGTGCCACCACTTACGCGATCCCGCGCATCTGACTGTCTAAAAAAGGGCTCGCAAAGCTTGCTCAGTTGATCATCTGGCACACCAGAGCCATCGTCACATATTTCTATATAAATGGCATCAGCATGCTTTAGAGTAATGCTAATTGTATTATTTGCGTATTTAATAGCGTTGCGTAATAGGTTTTCAAGCGCACTGGCAATAAGGCCTTCGTCGCAATTAATGTTTACGTCTACAGCGCCCACTATATTTAGCTGCTTATTATTTTGTTTTGCTTCAAACTGCGCATCGTTAATAACGTGATCTACAATTATTTGTAATGATTGTTTTTGCAGTGAAAGCGCTTGGCTTTTTGCTTCTAAGCGAGAAACTTGCAGCACGTCGGCAATCATTTTATCGAGTTGGTTAGCTTCTTTTTCTATGCGTAATAAATACGATTGGCTAGCGTCGTTAGCTTGCATTTGTGCAAGTCCGGTAGCCATTTTTAAACGTGTAAGAGGCGATCGTAATTCATGTGATATGTCGGCTAATAAGCGTTTTTGTGAACTAATTAAAAGCTCTAACTGATTAGCCATGCTGTTAAAATCTCGCCCTAGTATTCCTAGCTCATCTTTTCGGTTTACAGAAATGTCGGCTCTTGCGCTTAGGTTACCCGCTGATAGTTTAATTGCCGCTTTTTTAAGGCTATTTATAGGGGCTATTAAGTTACGGCTAAATACAAAGCTTAAAATAAGAGAGGCAACAATTGCGATGACTATTTTCATCCAATTAGGCATAAGCTTAAAGCGCATTATTAGCGGTGGTTGATGATTAATATCTATTTCATAAAGATAAAAACTCCCTTCAGGCACGTTTATATTAACAGGGCCGAAGGCTTGATATTTCTCAGTGAAAATAATTTGCGGTGACATATTTTGAGTGAAGTTTAATAAACTTAAGTCGATGCTCTCTGGCACCTCTTTACTACTAAGAGAGTCCTCGCTTTGAGCTGCGCTTAAGTATAAAAGTTTACGCTTTGATAGGCGAGGGTGTACTAATACTTCGCTTAGGCTGCGCTTATGTTTAATAGCAGTGCGCTCAATACTTTTGGCGGTATATATTAGGTTTTTTTTCATTGGGCCATAAAGTGGCTCGTTAGATACCGCATTAATAGCGGTTATATTACTTAAAAATATAAGCGCTGCTACGGTGCCGATTATAGTTAACCAAAACCAAATAAATACTTTAAAAAACAGGTAGTGCCCAGGGTGTTTTAACCAAGCAAAGTAAGTGCTTTTATTCGCCTTGGATAAAGACATAACCCGTACCTCGCATTGTTTTAATTCGCTCACCTGAAATATGCTCGGCTATTTTTTTACGGATATTACTTACATGCATATCGATAGAGCGATCAAAAGAAGCTAAACGCCTGCCTAGTACTTCTTCGCTAATTTGCTCTTTACTAACCACTTCGCCTGCATTTTTACACAATAGCGTGAGTATTTCGTACTCTGTACCAGTAAGAGTCAGTGTAGAGCCGTCGATTGAGGCCTCTCGCGCTGCAAGGTTAACAGTAATACCATTAACGAGTAACTTACTCGTTGTGGCTGCATTTAAGCTATTAATGTGCTCAATACGGCGTGTTATTGCTTTTACGCGGGCTAGTAATTCACGATGATTAAAAGGCTTTGGAATGTAATCATCAGCGCCTAGCTCTAGGCCAAAAATACGGTCAAAGTCTTCACCTTTTGCAGTAAGCATTATTACCGGTGTGAGTTTTGTTTGCCTAAGTTGTTTAAGCACTTCAAAACCATCAAGCGTTGGTAACATTACATCTAGCAATATAAGGGCGTAGTCATTTGCTTGTGCTAGTTTAAGGCCTTGCTCACCGTCGTGTACGCTTTGTATTTCAAACCCTTGGGCAGTTAAATATTCACTTAATAGCTCACAAAGGCCCGTATCGTCATCAATCATTAATAGTTTCATTTACAAACCCTTAGAGTTGTTTATAGCGTTATTTTACCCGCTAAATAGTGCAAAGGTGAATCTTTACACAACCTTTACACTGCTTTGCGTTACTTTGCGTTGAGTTAGGTATAGTTAACTCACTGGCTTAGCAGCCACAACCAACCCAATATTAAGGTAATGATTATGACTAAATTAAACACACTTTCAAAATTAGTACTTATCTGTGGCTTAGCAACAGCAACTCTTGGTGCTGGTAGCGTATTAGCTAAAGGCGACGGGCATAAGCAAGGCCATTCTCAAGCTCGTTTTTTACTTTCTGATCGCGGCGTTGAAAAATTAAACCTAACAGATGAGCAGCAAACTAAGCTAAAGGCTATTTTTGAAGCGCAAAAAACACAAATGAAAGCATTACGTGGCGACAATAAAGAAGCCCGTAAAGCGATGCGTGAAGCGCATAAAGCAAAAATGGATACATTACTTTCGGCGGCAACATTTGACGAAAATGCAGCAAAAGAATTGTTAAACGAACGCCATGAAAAAGGTGAGCTATTCGGTTTAATTAAACTTAAAACTCAGCACCAAGTAATGCAAGTACTTAATGCGGAGCAAAAAGAGAAATTTTCTAAAATGCAAAAGCGTATGGGCAAAAAGAAACAGCGCAAGCAAAAAGACTAATCGTTTAATTATAGGTTAAATACTAAAAAACCAGCGTAATGCTGGTTTTTGTATTTAGGCCATAATGTAGATAAATTACTTAAAAAAGTCATCTTCATTTTTAGCCAGCATAGCTTCAATATCTTCGATCATGTCTTGGCTAAACTCTTCAGCTGAGGTGATTGGCGCAGAAATTTTATTATTTTCAAACGACCATTCACCTAAATCAATTAGCTGACAGCGCTTTGAGCAAAAAGGGCGAAATGGGCTTTGCTCTGACCATTCAACTTTAGTTTTGCAGGTCGGGCAGTTTACAACAGTAGGCATAATTTACTCTCTACAATTTTTCTTTATAGCTCCAAGGACAATAGCTCAGAGCCATATACTTACATATTAGTGACACGGTTTATTTCAGCGAGTGACGTTAAACCATCGGCGGCTTTGCGTAAACCCGATAGGCGTAAATTATTAAATCCCGCTTTAAGAGAAACTTCAGCTATTTCAAGCGAGTTACCACCGCGCATAATAATTTGAGCAATTTCAGGGGTAATTTGCATTACTTCGTAAATACCCACACGCCCTTTATAGCCATCGGTACAGCTATCACATCCTTTAGGCGTATATAACGTCATTTCTTCAATTTGCTTTGTACTGAATCCTTGGCGAGTTAGTTCTTCGCTCGGCAGTTGTTCTGGCGTTTTACACTTAGGGCATAAACGACGCGCTAAACGCTGAGCTATAATTAAGCTGATTGAGCTTGCTACGTTATAAGCGGGTACACCCATATTTAATAAACGGGTGATTGTTTCTGGCGCTGAGTTTGTATGCAATGTTGATAAAACCAAGTGACCTGTTTGCGCTGCTTTTATTGATATTTCTGCAGTCTCAAGGTCACGTATTTCACCTACCATAACTACATCAGGATCTTGACGTAAAAATGCGCGCAGTGCGTTGGCAAAAGTCATATCGGCTTTAATATTAATTTGTACTTGGTTTACACCTTCGAGGTTAATCTCAACCGGATCTTCAGCAGTACTAATATTGCGCTCTGGCTGGTTTAATATATTTAAACCTGTGTATAGCGATACTGTTTTACCAGAACCGGTTGGCCCTGTTACCAATATCATCCCTTGAGGCTGGGCAAGCGCATCCATATATAGTTTTTTCTGCTCAGGCTCGTAACCTAATACATCAATACCTAGCATGGCGCTTGATGAATCAAGGATACGCATTACTATTTTTTCGCCCCATAAGGTAGGCATAGTACTTACACGAAAGTCGATACTTTTACGTTCAGTTATTTTTAGTTTTATACGGCCATCTTGTGGTTTGCGTTTTTCGGCAATATCGAGTCGTGACATAACCTTAATACGCGCAGAAAGTTTGGTAGCTAATGTATTAGGTGGGCTTGCCACTTCATGCAAAATACCATCAATACGAAAGCGAATACGATACTTGTGCTCGTATGGTTCAAAATGTAAATCAGAGGCGCCTTTCTTAATGGCATCCATTAAAATTTTGTTGATGTATACGATGATAGGCGCATCATCTTTATCGTCATCTTGTGGTGCTGTATCTCTTTGGCTTTCTGAGTCTAAATCAGCAAATTCTTGAAATTCGTCATCGGTTAAATTTAGGCTGCCAGTGGCATCTAGTAACTGCTCAATTTTGGCATCGAGTTGAATGTAGTCAACAACAACAATTTCGCATGAGAGACCGGTACTAAATTCAAAGTTTTCGAATGCGCCGTAATCGGTAGGATCTGATGCTGCTATATAAACTTTTCGATCTTTTTGAACAAGCGGTAAAATATGGTGCTTGCGGATTAGCTTTTCTTTTACGAGGTCGGCCGGGATTCTTGTAGGATCAAAGTCTTTTAAATCAAAATAAGGTACGCGAAACAAATCAATACATTGTTCAGCTAAATCTTTACTATCGATTTTTCCACATTTAGAAATAAGCTCAGCTGTTGAGGCAAATTCATTTTGTTTGTTTTTAACCGTGTCGGCATCAATACGGCCGAGGGTTATAAATTTTCTCAATAACGGTGAGTTAATATTCATTGCGCACCTGCTTTATTCCTTCAATAGTAAGCAATTTATCAGAAAAAAGAAGGGGATTACATCACCTTTCATTCTTTGTTGTGATTTTACTAACTAAAATACGAGTTTGTGTGAGTTATGACCGCGTTAATGTGAGTTAGTTTTGTTACATAATGCATATTGTAGGTACTTTTTATGAAGTTCAACAAGTTCTATATTCACTAAGTCTAAACTGCGGTCATTATTTAAAATATCATCCGCTTTTTGCTGTTTATTGGCTCGTGACATTTGCGAGGCAATAATACTTTTAACTTGCTCAATACTTGTATTGTCACGTTTTGTTGTACGCGCTATTTGTACAGAGGTTGGCACGTCAATAAGTAAGGTATGGTCGCAATACTTATCAAGATTATTCTCAAACAATAAAGGAGCGACTAAAACAACATAAGGGCTAGTTGCATTATTTAAATCGTCTAGTATTTTTGCGCGAATAAGAGGGTGCAGTAGTGAATTAAGCCATTCTTTGTCACTGTTGTTAGTAAATATTTTTGCGCGAAGCTCTGCCCTATTTAATGTGCCATCTGGCAATAAAATATGCTCACCAAAGTGGGCTGTAATCGCTTTTAGACCTTTGCTGTTTGGCTCTACTACTTGACGCGCAATTATATCGGCATCAACTATTGTAATACCAAGCTCTTCAAACATGTTGCTAATGGCTGTTTTACCACAGCCAATACCGCCAGTTAATCCTAATACCCAGCTGTTTACTTTAGTTATTTGCTCGCTCACGTTAATAGCCAATTAAATTAAAATAAGCGCCTTGAATTTGGTTACCCCAAAGCATTGCAATCCAGCCAGCTATCGCTAAATAAGGCCCAAAAGGGATAGGGGTCGCTTTGTCTTTACCTTGTATGCTTAATAGTGCAATACCTATAATGGCACCTACCACGCTCGAAAGCAGAATAATAGTGAGTAATGACTGCCAGCCAAGCAAAGCACCAAATACAGCAAGCAGTTTAAAGTCGCCATAACCCATGCCTTCTTTACCGGTTAATAACTTAAATAACCAAAACACGCTCCATAAGCTTAAATAACCGCAAGCAGCACCAATAATGGCATCAGTAGGTGTAATTGTGTAACCCATTACCGAGGCAATAAGTGCAAGCCATACAAGTGGTAATGTAAGCTGGTCTGGCAGTAACATGTGATCAATATCAATAAAGGTCAGCGCGACTAAAATCCACGTTACAAAAATATATAAAAGGGCTTGCTCGGTCGCACCAAAGCTATAGGCAGCAATTAAACTTAATATGGCAGTAATTAGCTCTACAGCAGGGTAGCGAGCAGAAATAGGGTTACTGCAACTTGCGCATTTACCTTTAAGTATTAACCAGCTAATAATAGGAATATTCTGCCAAGGCTTTATGGCAGTTTTACATTTAGGGCAGGTAGAGTTAGGTTTTACTAAGTTAAAAGGCTCGTTGATATTAGCTTGTTTAGATTTATTAGCTGTAAGTTCATCTTCTAACAGTAATCTGCATTCGCTTTGCCACTCACGTTGCATCATCAACGGTAAGCGATAAATAACCACATTTAAAAAGCTACCAACACATAAACTAATTAAGCCAATAGTGGTTAAATAAAACCACAACTGGCTTTGCATTACTTCTATAATACTTTGCATTTGTTTACCTAAAACTAAAATTTTTTAATAATACCAATTAACAGTGCGATGTAAAATCGTAATTAAAAACGCGATATAAAATCGCGACTACGCGGTTTATGCCACAACACCGTAGCAGCGGGTTTACCCCGCGACTGTTACTATTGCTGCGCGATATCAAATCGTAATTAAAAACGCGACTACGCGGTTTATGCCACGGCACTGTAGCAGCGGGCTTACCCGCGACTGTTGCTATTACCCCGAGATTGTTACCATTATTGCGCGATGTAAAGCCGTAATTAAAAACGCGATGTAAAATCGCGACTACGTGGTTAATGCCACGGCACCGTAGCAGCGGGTTTATCCCGCGACTGTTACTATTGCTGCGCGATTTGAAATCGTAATTAAAAACGACTACGGGGTTTATGCCACGGCACCGTAGCAGCGGGTTTACCCGCGACTGTTGCTATTACCCCGCGATTGTTACAATTATTGCGCGATATAAAATCGCGACTACGTGTGTTTTTAAATAGGTATTTATATTTTTCTCAATGGTATTAAATAACTGAGCCCAATTGGAAAATAGGTAAGTACATAGCAACAATCAAGCCACCAACAAGTACACCGAGTACAGCCATAATAAGTGGCTCAAGCAAGCTCGATAGGCCATCAACTGCATCATCAACTTCTTGCTCGTAAATAGTTGCTACTTTTGCGAGCATGCCATCTAGTGAGCCAGACTCCTCACCAATTGCGACCATTTGTATTACCATATCAGGGAATATTTTTGAGTTACGCATTGCCCAGTTCATTTGATTACCAGAGCTAACCTCTGCTTTTATATCTAAAATAGCATAACGGTAAACAGCATTACCTGAAGCGCCTGCAGCAGAATCAAGCGCATCTACAAGTGGCACACCCGCAGCAAACGTGGTCGAAAGAGTACGTGCATAGCGAGCAACGGCTGCCTTATTTAAAATCATGCCAATAACAGGGAGTTTAAGTATAGTTCTGTCGGTAGCATCCCGGAGCTTTAAACTTCGTAGTTTTGCTTCTTTAAATGCGTATCCAAAAGCAAACATTCCAATAAGAATCATCCACCAATACGCTTGCATAAAGTCAGATATACCAATTACAAATAAAGTAAATGCAGGAAGTTCAGCACCAAAACCTGCAAAAATATCTTGGAATTGGGGTACTACAAATATTAATAATATGGAGGTAACAATACCTGCAATAACTAATACCGAAATAGGGTAAAACATTGCTTTTTTAATTTTTGACTTTAATGCTTCAGACTTTTCTTTATAAATAGCGACACGATCAAATATTCTATCAAGCGCACCTGATTGTTCGCCCGATGCTACTAGGTCGCAATATAAATCATCAAAATAGCGAGGGTGTTTTCTAAGCGCTGTAGATAATGGCTGACCCGCTTTTACTTCATCTGCAATAGTTTCCATTAGTTTACCGATGCTTTTATTAGTCGAACCGGTGCCAATCATTTCAATTGATTGTATTAGCGGAACGCCCGCCATCAACATAGTTGCTATTTGGCGAGTAACGAGAGCGATATCTTTTGGCGTTATTTTTTGAACACTTTGAATGCCAAATAATGGTTTTGCTTTACGCTTTACTTTTGAAGGTGTTATACCTTGTTTACGAAGTTGGGCTTTTACTAATGCAATACTATTACCTGTAAGCTCGCCTTCAAGTTTTTTCCCTCGTGCACTTACACCGACCCACTGAAAAGTATCGAGGCCTTTATCTTGTTGTTTTTTTGCCATTAAGAGTACCCAGCTGAATTTGGTTTAAACTTCATTATTACAAGCATAACTTAAACTAATGATTCTTGGTAGAAAAGTTGGACGCTTTAAAATCGTTGCCCAACGGACCAAAATCTAGGCCCGTAAATGTAGCCCTTATCAGGGTCAATATTATTATAAATACTTATCGCTTTTTGTAAGTAAAGGTACCATGCAAAAATAAATAAAATGGCTATTAAAGCTTTTAAGTATTTATTTATGGGAATGCTTTGGATACTTTTTTTATTGATTCTACCAAGTAGCAACCCCCACATTATAAATAAGAGTGTTTGCGAAACCGGCATTACATGCACACCAGAAAACAGTGAGTATGTAATTCCTATAGCAAAAGAATAAAAGAGGCTTTCAGTAATGATGTCTTTTTTATGCTTTTTTAAATGTGTTATCGCTTTTTTAAATGTTGTAAAAACAGCGGTTAAAATACATATAAGGGCGATAAGACCCCATTCATTTAAAATTTCAATTAATGAATTGTGGGGGTGACTAAAAGGGGCTGAACTCCCAAGTGACATTTCAAACACTCCAGGACCATTGCCTACAAATAAATGCTTTAAAGATAGGCTTGAAAGAGTATTAAACCATAAATCAATACGGCCCGAGGTGGATGTGCGTAGTATTTCAGTACCTCCTCTATTTAATGAATCCAAAACATAAAAAGTAATACAACTTAAAACAAAGCAGAGTAACCCGATAAAAACTTGTTTTTTTAATGTGGTTTTTAAAGCAAGAGCAAAAATAGAGAAAGCTAAAAATGAGAGTAAAGCCCCACGAGCTTGGCCAATAAATATAAGTAATAAGTTTAAAAACAAAATAATAAATACAACACGCTGAATGCTTTTAAACTTTAGGAGTAGCACCAAAAAGGGAAGAATAAACACCTGTACTTGGTTAAAAAAACGAATGTTAATAAAACCGGAGTAGATTATGTAGGGGTTTAAGGGCTGTTGTTCAGATAGCGTAAAAATTATATTAAGTAGGCATATTAAAATGAGGCCTGTATGAGTTATCAGTAATGCATAAATAATAAATAAAATAGATTTTTTATTATTTATAGTACCTACATAACACATAGTTAAAATAAGTAGACTTATATGAAATGTGTAAAGTAAGCTAAAGCTTTGCTCCGCACTCATTAATGCAGATAAATAACCACAAAAGATAAAAACCGAAAATAATATTCCATTTTTTTTGTTTAGTGCCAGCTTAAAAGTAGGCTCTTTATTACTTAAAAAAGCAGTAAGCACTAGAAGGCTCGTGAAAAGTAAAAAAGCTATTTGGATGATACGTTGGTGATTATGGTAATCGTAGGAAAATATGGGTATTAAAGGTATTAGCGTACACAGAAAAAACAAGCTGATAAGCGATGATTTTATTATATTTACTATATTCATGAATGCTGATTCTTACGCATTAAAAAAGCGCCAAATTAGGCGCTTTTAGTAATCAAAAAATGATTAAGATTGTGGGCAACTTTTAGGTGCTAGATCTTTATTTGTTGCAGCAATACCACTGGTTGCACATGTCCAAGTACCTTCAGTACTTCTACTCCAAGTCAAAACAGCAGTTGAGATTTGTGTTGGTGCATTTGCTATAGTACAAACAATCGTCGTAGCTGTTGTAGTAATAGCACAGTTTTTAGTTGATGCACTTAAACCTATATCAGCAACCGGAGGAGCAGTTGCAAGTCCATTGTTTTTTGCTATTTCAAAACCAGTTCTACCAGCTGATATTTCAGCCAAACCAGCAGTTAGTTTAGATGTTGCTTGGTAGTTTGAATACGCAGGCAATGCGATTGCAGCAAGAATACCGATGATTGCTACTACAATCATTAATTCAATTAGGGTGAAACCCTGTTGTTTTTGAGTCATTGTTTTCATGTTTCCTCTCCTAAAGGATAGATTTTTGTAACTTAAATCACTTAAGCGGCAAAATGCCTCACTTAATTTAACCGATTTACTTTACAGTTTTACTTAAAATTAATTTTATTACACTTTAGCTTTAGAGTATGAAACACAAAAGCCGTATGTGAATTCATTATGTTTAGTACTAGCTATAAAAGTTTACTAAGAGCACTACATGTTGTAGCAACAAATAGTATAGGCATAAAGTAAGTAGTTTAGTTGCTTTAGTTTTTAATTATGTCTTTAAAAACTAAAGGTACTAGTTATTTATGACTACCTTTTAAAATAAAATAGTACAACAGAATTAGTCTACCATTTTATTTTAGTATTTAGCACGTATCTTCTTATAAAAAAGCGATTTTATTTAACAAAATGTTACAAAGTAAGCCTTTCGGGTTATTTAATGCTTTTTTACTTAACTTGTCAATCGATTAGCGGTATTAATTGGCAGTTGTTGCTTTAAAATTGTTCAAAACGCATCGATAAATCGATTGATTGTAAGTTTTTTGTTAACGCCCCGCTGGATATAAAATCGACGCCGGCTTGTGAATAAGTTTTGAGTGTTTCGAGGGTCATATTGCCTGAAACCTCTAGTTTTGCGCGTTTGTTGGTTAAAATTACAGCTTGCTTAATTTGCTCTACGCTAAAGTTGTCTAGCATAATTATGTCGGCGCCAGCTTCAATTGCTTGCTTAAGTTCAGGGAGTGATTCGACTTCGACTTCGACTGGTTTGTTTGGGTGGTTTTGTTTAGCTTGAGCTACGGCTTTGTTTATTGTGCCACAAGCCGCTATATGATTTTCTTTAATTAAAAAAGCGTCAAATAACCCAATGCGATGATTTGCACCCCCACCACATTTTACTGCGTATTTTTGAAGAGCGCGTAGACCGGGTATTGTTTTGCGTGTGTCGAGTAGTTGCGTAGTTGTACCGCTTAGCTCTTTTACATAATGCGCTGTAGTAGTTGCAGTGCCTGATAAAGTTTGTACAAAGTTAAGTGCAGTACGTTCGGCGGTTAATATTGAACGAGCCGAGCCAATAGCGGTAAATAATGTACTGTTTGCTTTAACTGCGTCGCCATCATTTATAAGTACATTAACCTTAACGCTTGGGTCTACTTGTTTGAATACTTCAAGGATGATGTCTTTTCCGCAAAAAATGCAATCTTCGCGAGTGATTACTTTGGCGTTGGCTTGCTCGCTCTGAGGGATAAGCTGCGCGGTAATATCTCCGTCTTGAGCTGTTTGATAATTTAAATCTTCGTCGAGTGCAAGAGTGACAAGTTGGCTAACTAAAGAGTGCGGGATAGACATAATAAAAGCTCATAAGCGTTAATAAATTAAGCAAATTTTACTATGTTTATAAAAGAAAGAGAAGCGATTGCCTTTTCATCAATATAAAGATAAGCGCTTGAAGTAAATTCGTACCTACGTGCGGGTTTGAATTATCTGTAGGTGAGGTTTTATACCTCGCTTTTAATTTCAACAGTTACGTTACATGAGCGGATGTAAATTCGCACCTAGGTATGGGTTTGAATTATCTGTAGGTGAGGTTTTATATCTCGCTTTTAATTTCAAAAGTTATGTTACATGAGCGGATGTAAATTAGCACCTACGTATGGGTTTGAATTATTTGTAGGTGAGGTTTTATACCTCGCTTGTTACTATCATTTTTTTAATAAATCCATTAGCATCAGTGCTATGTATATCTTGATATTTATATAATAAACGTATCATGAAAATAGATTTAGACGGTGTTTTAAGTACGGTAGCGCAGCGGCCTTGTTCGCATTTTGATGAGCGCCCTGATGAGGCTGATATTTCTTTATTGGTGATTCACAATATATCATTGCCAGCAGGGCAGTTTGGTACACCTTTCGTTGATGAGTTATTTATGGGTAGCATTGATTGCAATGCTCATCCGAGTTTTAGTGACTTAAAGAATTTACGTGTATCGGCCCATTGCTTTATAAAGCGCACCGGTGAGGTTATACAATACGTGCCTTTTGAAAAGCGCGCTTGGCATGCAGGGCAATCTGAGTTTGTGGGGGTACGTGCTTGTAATAACTTTAGCATTGGCATTGAGCTTGAAGGTACCGACACCGCTCCATATTCTTTAGCACAGTACAAAACATTAACTATTATTAGTAAATCTATAATGCAACGCTATCCAAAAATTACCCCTTCGCGTATTGTTGGGCATTGCGATATTGCCCCTGGGCGTAAAACAGATCCTGGCAGTAGCTTTAATTGGCCATTGTTTTTTAATATGCTTGAACAACTAAGTTAAGAGAGTTATTCCCATGATTTTAGTTTCTATAATAATTGCATTAATACTAGAGCGCTTAGGAGCTCGGTCTAATTACTGGCAGATAAGTTATTACGCAAATGGTTATTTAAATCGCTCTAATAAATTACTTGGTGATAAGGGCTTATTTAGCTCAGCACCGGGCTTTTTAATTTGGCTTTTACTTCCTGTGATTGCGATGGCACTAATTTATTGTTTATCTGATTTTGTTTTGTGGCAGTTGGGCATTAATATCGCGGTGCTTTTGGTTTGCTTTGGTTGTGCTAAGCAGCGTGCTTTATATAAGTCGTACTTAAATGCGTTAACGCGAGATGATGGTACTGCTGCATCTTTATATGCGTTGCAAATAGGTCAAAAGCGTACTGATGATCAAGATGGTGGCGAAACCTTTGGGCAAACATTGGCGTGGGTAAACTTTAGATTTTACTGTGCGGTTATTTTTTGGTTCGTTGTTTTAGGCGCGCCAGGTGCGGTTTTATATGCACTGGTACGTACTTTAGCTGATTTAGTACGAGAAGATCATAAAGTAATATTTGCTAAGCGTTTTAAACTTATACATAAATTATTGTTTTGGCTCGACTGGTTACCTGCACGTATTACCAGCTTTGGTTATTTAGTAATAGGTAACTTTAATAAAGGCACAAGCTGTTGGCTACGTTACGTACTTAACTTTAAATCTCCAAACCGAAAAGTAGTAACATGTACTGCGCTGGCTGCAGAGCAAGTTGAAAAGCGTTATTACGGCTGTACCTACGAGGCCACTTGTATGATTAAGCTTGTTAAGCGCAATGTATTATTTTACTTAGTACTTATAGCACTACTTACATTATTTGGTGGACTGTCTTAAGTTAATACCTTTTTAATAAAGTACCTTATGCAATGTAAGGTGCTTTAATCTCTTCCTGCAATTTTTAAACACAATAAAATAGAGCTAATATTCTAATTTCTTCTGGTCAGACCAATTGTTTTCATCCTATTAACGTTATAACAATTTTTGTAAATTGCGCATTGTTTAATCTTCGTTCAAAATGCGTTACGCTACTTTAATTGCTCAAGTTACCTGTAAATTGACAGCTAATAAGGTTTTTGATACCGTATTGAAAATTTTTGGTATGACCAATTTACCTTTTGGGTAAATCATACTACTCAAAGCCCCGCTTTATGGGCTCTTGGTATTTATACAACGCGGACGTTGATTCATGTCTTTAAAGATCAAAGCAGCAAAGTTATCTGATGTTATTTTACAGCAACTCGAGAACATGATTCTTGAAGGCTCGTTAGCACCAGGTGAAAAGTTGCCACCAGAGCGTGAACTAGCAAAGCAATTTGAAGTGTCTCGCCCGTCACTGCGTGAGGCAATTCAAAAATTAGAAGCGAAAGGTTTAGTTACGCGTCGCCAGGGTGGCGGCACGTTTGTAAAAAATCAGCTCGAAGAAGGGCTTACTGATCCACTTTTTGATTTGATTAGTAAACACCCTGAGTCGCAGTTTGATTTACTTGAATTTCGTCATGCATTAGAAGGGATTGCTGCTTACTACGCGGCACTGCGCGGGACCAGCAACGATTTTAGCAAAGTGAAAGAAAGCTTTGATAAAATTGCCCTAGTTAATGATGATTTACAGCAAAAAGCAAAAGCAATTAATGCATTTCACTTTAGCGTGGCAGAAGCTTCGCATAATGTGGTGTTACTGCATTTAGTAAGAGGCATGAAAGCGCTGCTTGAGCAAAATGTATTGCAAAATTTAACTGTTTTATTAAAAAAGTCAGATATTAGCAGTCAGTTAGCCGAGCACAGGCGTTTATTAATGGATGCCGTTATTGACGGTAATCCAGAACAAGCCCGTTTAGCAAGTAATGCGCACTTAGCATTTATCGAAGAAGCACTACTTGAAGCAGGCAAAGAACATTCGCGAATTGAACGTAGTTTAAGACGCACTAAACAAAATTAAGTTAGTACATAACTACTTTGAACACACAAATTAAGTAGCTGTGATATTAAATTAACAATATTCGTATTTTAAACATAAGGAAACCTCCATATGTCTGAAGTCAATAAAATTGACGTAGACGCGCTAGAAACACAAGAGTGGTTACAAGCTCTTGAATCAGTTGTGCGCGAAGAAGGTGTTGAACGAGCTCAGTTTTTACTTGAGCAAGTATTAGAGCAAGCCCGTTTAGACGGCGTTGATATGCCAACGGGTATTACCACGAACTACGTTAATACTATTCCTGTAGATCAAGAACCTGCTTACCCGGGTGATGTAAATCTTGAGCGTCGTATTCGTTCAATTATACGTTGGAACGCGATTATGATCGTTCTACGTGCATCTAAAAAAGATCTCGACTTAGGCGGCCATATGGCGTCTTACCAATCATCTGCTGCATTTTATGAAGTGTGTTTTAACCACTTTTTTAAAGCACCAAATGATGTAGACGGTGGTGACTTAGTTTATTACCAAGGTCATATTTCTCCTGGTATTTATGCACGTGCATTTGTTGAAGGTCGTTTATCTGCTGCACAACTAGATAACTTCCGCCAAGAAGTTGATGGCGAAGGCTTACCATCGTACCCACACCCTAAGTTAATGCCTGAATTTTGGCAGTTCCCTACGGTATCAATGGGCTTAGGTCCTATTTCGTCTATTTACCAAGCACGCTTCTTAAAATACTTAGATGGTCGTGGCTTAAAAGATACTAAAAACCAACGTGTATACGCGTTTTTAGGTGACGGTGAAATGGATGAGCCAGAATCACGCGGTGCAATCTCTTTTGCTGCACGTGAAAAATTAGATAACCTTTGTTACTTAGTTAACTGTAACTTACAGCGTTTAGACGGCCCAGTTATGGGTAACGGTAAAATTATTCAAGAGCTAGAAGGCTTGTTTAAAGGCGCTGGCTGGAACGTAATTAAACTAGTGTGGGGCAGCGGTTGGGATATTCTTCTAGCTAAAGACACAACGGGTAAATTACTACAGTTAATGAACGAAACTGTTGATGGCGATTACCAAACATATAAAGCTAAAGATGGCGCGTACGTACGCGAAAACTTCTTTGGTCGTTACCCAGAAACAGCTGCACTTGTTGCTGACATGACAGATGACGAAATTTTCGCGCTTAAGCGTGGTGGTCATGAGTCATCAAAATTATTTGCTGCATTTAAAAAAGCAGAAGACACTAAAGGCCGTCCAACTGTAATTCTTGCTAAAACTGTAAAAGGTTACGGCATGGGTGAAGCAGCGGAAGGTAAAAACATTGCGCACCAAGTGAAAAAAATGGACATGTCGCATGTTGCGCATTTACGTTCACGCCTTGGTCTTGATGATTTAGTATCTGAAGAGCAACTTGCAGAACTACCTTATTTAGAACTTGAAGAAGGTTCACCTGAGTATAAATACCTACATGCTCGTCGTGATGAACTTAAAGGTTATACACCTAAGCGTATTCCACGTTTTAGTGAAAAACTTGCGTTGCCAGAAGTAGACGCATTTAAGCCGCTACTTGAAGAACAAAAACGTGATATTTCTACGACTATGGGTTTTGTTCGTGCACTTAATATCTTATTAAAAGATAAAGGCATTGGTAAAAACATCGTACCAATTATTGCCGATGAAGCGCGTACATTTGGTATGGAAGGTTTATTCCGTCAAATCGGTATTTACAATCCGCATGGCCAAAACTATACGCCACAGGATCGTGATATTGTTTCTTACTACAAAGAAACTGTATCAGGGCAAGTGCTTCAAGAAGGTATTAATGAGTTAGGTGCAATGTCGTCATGGGTTGCTGCTGCAACTTCATACAGCACTAACGATTTACCAATGATCCCATTCTACATTTACTACTCTATGTTTGGTTTCCAACGCGTTGGCGACATGGCATGGATGGCGGGCGATCAACAAGCACGTGGTTTCTTATTAGGTGCTACTGCGGGTCGTACAACGTTAAATGGTGAAGGCTTGCAACACGAAGATGGTCACAGTCATATTCTTGCTAATACGGTTCCTAACTGTATTTCATATGACCCAACTTACGCGTTTGAAGTTGCTGTTATTGTACAAGACGGTATTCGTCGTATGTACGGTGATGACCAAGAAAATATTTACTACTACCTAACGCTTATGAACGAAAACTACCATCAGCCAGCTATGCCAGAAGGCGCTGAAGAAGGTATCCGTAAAGGTATTTACAAGCTTGAAAGTTACGAAGGTAAAAAAGCCAACGTACAGCTATTAAGCTCAGGTACTATTATGACTGAAGTGCGTAAAGCCGCTACGATTCTAAGCGAAGAGTATGGCATTGCGTCTGACGTGTTCTCTGTAACGTCTTTCAACGAATTAACGCGTGAAGGTCAAGATGTTGAACGTTTCAACATGCTTAATCCTGAAGGCGAGCAAAAAACAGCATTCATCACAAGCGTATTAAACGACTCTGTGACTGTTGCAGCAACGGATTACATGAAAAACTACGCAGAACAAGCGCGTTCATTCATTCCAAGCAGCAACTACAAAGTGTTAGGTACCGATGGTTACGGTCGTTCTGATAGCCGTGAAAACCTACGTCGTCACTTTGAAGTTAACGCGGGCTACGTTGTTGTTGCTACGTTATCTGAACTTGCTAAACGCGGTGAAGTTGAGAAGTCAGTAGTTGTTGAAGCACTTAAAAAGTTCAACATCGACACTAACAAACTTAACCCACTGTACGCATAAGAGGTTTGCAATGAGTATTGAAATTAAAGTACCAGATATTGGTGACGATGAAGTAGAAGTAACCGAAATATTAGTAAGCGTTGGCGACAAAGTAGATGTGGACCAATCATTATTAAATGTTGAAGGCGACAAAGCATCAATGGAAATACCTGCTTCGCAAGCGGGTACAGTTAAAGAAATTAAAGTAAACGTTGGCGACACCGTTACAACTGGCTCTTTAGTATTTTTGTTTGAAGGCGAGAGTGAAAGCACTGGTGAAGAAAAAGCATCAGCCGCTGCTCCAGCTAAATCTGAAGAGGCAGCACCTGCTGCTTCTACAGGTTCTTCAACTAAAGAAGTAACCGTACCAGATATTGGCGATGATGAAGTTGAAGTAACTGAAATCATGGTTGCTGTTGGCGACACCGTTTCAGAAGAGCAATCTATCTTAAACGTTGAAGGCGACAAGGCAGCAATGGAAGTTCCAGCTCCATTTGCCGGTATAGTTAAAGAAATTAAAGTCGCCGCTGGCGATACAGTTAAAACAGGCTCATTAGTGTTTGTTTTTGAAGTAGCAGGAAGTGAATCTGCAGCACCGGCTAAAGAGTCGGCTCCTGTAGAAGCGCCAGCAGCTAGCTCAACAGCAAACGCAGCACCAAGTACTAAAGAAGTGAATGTACCTGATATTGGTGGCGATGAAGTTGAAGTAACTGAAATTATGGTTGCAGTTGGCGATAAGGTTGAAGAAGATCAATCAATCTTAAACGTTGAAGGCGACAAAGCTGCAATGGAAGTACCAGCTCCATTTGCAGGTACAGTTAAAGAAATTAAAGTAGCCGCTGGCGATAAAGTATCGACTGGCTCATTAATTTTTGTATTTGAAGTTGCAGGCAGCGCGCCAGTAGCAGTATCTGCACCCGCTGAAAAATCAGCACCTGCAGCTGCGGCTAAAACTGAGTCGGCACCGGCTCAAGCAGCACCTGCAAAAGCAAGTAATGAAAGCTTCACAGAAAACAGCGCGTATGCTCATGCATCACCTGTTGTTCGCCGTTTAGCGCGTGAGTTTGGTATTAACCTAGCTAACGTTAAAGGCACTGGTCGTAAAGCCCGTATAGTTAAAGAAGACGTGCAAAACTATGTTAAAAACCTAGTTAAGCAAGTTGAGT
The DNA here is from genome assembly GCF_015864475.1 of Pseudoalteromonas sp. SWXJZ10B. Lineage (NCBI taxonomy): Bacteria > Pseudomonadati > Pseudomonadota > Gammaproteobacteria > Alteromonadales > Pseudoalteromonadaceae > Pseudoalteromonas > Pseudoalteromonas sp. SWXJZ10B. The sequence goes on along the minus strand of NZ_JADYXD010000007.1, from coordinate 54,003 downwards.
CGGGTCAATTATCTGCAGGTAGTAATGCTGGTGGCAGCGAGCTTGGTCTTATTCCATGGCCTAAAGTTGATTTTGCTAAGTTTGGCGAAATTGAAGAGCAAAAACTGTCTCGTATTCAAAAGCTATCAGGCAAAAACTTACACCGTAACTGGGTGCAAATCCCACATGTTACACAGTTTGACGAAGCAGATATCACAAGCCTTGAAGTATTCCGTAAAGAGCAAAATGTGCTTAGCGAGAAGAAAAAGCTGGGTGTTAAAATTACGCCGCTTGTGTTTGTAATGAAAGCAGCTGCAAAAGCACTTGCTGAATTTCCAAAATTCAACTCATCGCTTTCTGCAGACGGCGAAAGCTTAATTCTTAAAAAGTACATTAACATTGGTGTTGCAGTTGATACGCCAAACGGTTTAGTTGTACCAGTGTTTAAAGATGTTGATAAAAAAGGCATTATTGAACTATCACGCGAATTAATGGAAGTATCTGTTAAAGCACGTGACGGTAAGCTTACATCGTCTGATATGCAAGGTGGTTGTTTTACTATTTCTAGCCTTGGCGGTATTGGCGGTACGGCATTTACGCCGATTGTTAATGCACCAGAAGTGGCTATTTTAGGTGTGTCTAAATCTGAAATGAAACCTAAATGGAATGGCAAAGAGTTTGAACCAAAACTAATGGTTCCGCTGTCTATGTCATACGACCATAGGGTTATTGACGGAGCCTTAGCTGCACGCTTTACTGTGACTCTTGCAAGTTACATGAGCGATATTCGCCAATTGGTGATGTAATCGCTGGACAATGAATAGAATCAAATCCCAGCCAGTTGTTTTTAGCTGGGATTTTTACCATTTGCAATGATACAATCTTTGCACAAATTTGTGATCTGCTCTCACTTTCTGCCTTGCAGAAACATGGCAGTTAAACTTTAGGGCAGTGTCCCGTTCAAACAATTAAGGTAATAGCATGAGCAACGAATTAAAAACTCAAGTTGTTGTACTAGGCGGTGGTCCTGGTGGTTACTCTGCGGCATTCCGCGCTGCTGACTTGGGCTTAGAAGTTACATTGGTAGAATCTCGTGAAACATTAGGCGGTGTATGTCTTAATGTTGGTTGTATTCCTTCAAAAGCACTTTTACACGTAGCTAAAGTGATTGATGATGCAGCTGAAATGTCATCTCATGGTGTTACTTTTGGCGCACCAAAGATCGATCTTGACCAAGTTCGTACTTGGAAAGATTCTGTAGTTGGCCAGTTAACTGGTGGACTAGAGGGCATGGCTAAAATGCGTAAAGTGAAAGTTGTATCTGGTTACGGCAAATTCACTGGCAGCAATACTTTAGTAGTTGAAGGCGAGAAAGACTCTACAACTATCACGTTTGATAACGCGATTATTGCAGCAGGTTCTAAACCAGTTAACTTACCTTTCATCCCACAAGATGACCGTGTAATTGATTCAACTGGCGCGCTAGAGCTTAAAGATGTACCAGAAAAACTACTTGTACTTGGTGGTGGTATTATCGGTCTTGAAATGGGTACGGTTTACCGTGCACTAGGTTCTGCAATTGATGTTGTAGAATTTGCTGACCAATTAGTTCCAGCAGCTGATAAAGACATTATCAAAATTTACCAAAAATACGTAAGCAAAAAATTCAACGTAATGCTTTCAACTAAAGTTGTTGGTGTTGAAGCTAAAAAAGATGGCTTATACGTAACGTTTGAAGGTAAAAACGCACCAGCAGAACCTGTACGTTACGACAAAGTGCTTGTTGCAGTTGGCCGTACTCCAAACGGTAACTTACTTGATGCTGAAAAAGCGGGCGTAAACGTTGATGAGCGTGGCTTTATTAATGTTGATAAGCAATTACGTACTAACGTAAGCCATATTTTTGCAATTGGTGACTTAGTTGGCCAGCCTATGCTTGCGCATAAAGCGGTTCATGAAGGTCATGTTGCTGCAGAAGTTATTTCTGGTCAGAAGCATTTCTTCGACCCTAAATGTATTCCTTCGATTGCGTATACTGACCCAGAAATCGCTTGGGTAGGTGTTACTGAGAAAGAAGCAAAAGAGCAAGGCCTAAAAATTGAAACTGCGGTATTCCCGTGGGCAGCTTCTGGTCGTGCTATTGCATCATCTCGTACTGAAGGTTCTACTAAACTTATCTTTGATAAAGAAAGTGGCCGTATAATCGGTGGTGCTATGATCGGTATTAACGCGGGCGAAATGCTTGGCGAAATCGGTTTAGGTATTGAAATGGGTGCTGATGGTGAAGACTTAGCGCTTACTATTCATGCTCACCCTACATTGAATGAATCAATCGGCCTTGCAGCTGAAATTTTTGAAGGTTCGATCACTGACTTACCAAACAAAAAAGCAGTTAAAAAGAAGTAATTTAACTTTTTAGCATTTGTTTGAAAAACCCAACTTCGGTTGGGTTTTTTATGTCTGGTTTTTAATTTAAGAGATGTTGAATTAATTCAATGATACCAATCTGCTTATATATGGGGTCTATTTAACGTTAAGAAAATTACGCTAGAACTAGGCAAAAGTTTTTGTATCTAGTTGTTCTAAATAAAAAATTTTTAACGACGTTATAGTGCAATTTAATTCGTTAAATTGATCAAAGATTTATGCAGGTTGGTATGACTATAAATATAAGATTAAATAGCGATAAGTCGTTACAATGCGCGCTTAATTAATTGAAGGTAAATACAGTGAAAAACTCAGTTTTAGCATTACGCGCTCAACAAATAAGTGAATCCCGTCGAGAGTTTAATGCTCGAGGCGGTAAATTAGATCGCTGTGAGCAATGCTTAATAGCTAAGCACTACTGTATTTGTAAAGGTGTTGAGCATGCAGATTGTAAAGCAGCTGTGTGCTTATTAATGTATCACAATGAAAGTTTTAAACCTTCTAATACTGGGCGCTTAATTGCTGAAATAGTGCCAGATAACCACGCATTTAGATGGGATAGAACAGACCCTAACCCCGCTCTTTTAGCTTTGATAAGCGATTCACAATATCAGCCAATGGTAGTATTCCCTGCTGAAGATGTAGAAGAGGGCAGGGCCATTACCGAAATAAGTATTGAAGAGGGTAAAAAACCGCTATTTATATTTTTAGATGGTACCTGGCGTGAAGCTAAAAAAATGATTCGCAAAAGCCCATACTTAGATAACTTGCCTGTACTTTCTGTTACTGCTGATAAACTATCTGATTACCGATTACGTGTTGCCCCTCATGCGCATCAACTAGGCACTGCTGAAGTGGCTATTATGGTGCTAGCGCTTGCGGGAGAAATGGATGCATCTTCTAAATTAGAACAGCATTTTATTAAGTTTCGTGATGCGTATTTGCTTGGTAAGCGCAATAAAGGCCGACCGCTAGAAGAGTAGTTTTACGCAGTTAAGCGAAAGCTTGCTGCTCTTTTAAGTGAGCAAGTGCTTTATTTTGAATTGCTCTGAAGCCTTCTTCAGATGTTAATTGTAAAACCGTATTATATAATTGGCTTACGCTATTGTGAGCCTGAATAAACGAGGTGCAGTCCTCACCAATCATATCCTTAGCCTCTTCGACTCGCTTTAAAAAGTAACAGCTAATATCGGTTTTTCCTTTAAAGTGAGTAGTCGCAATAGCGTTAGATATTCTATTAAGCTGATAACTAAATTCATCAGGTCGAGAACCCTCACCCCATTTACTAATAGAAATATCGCTTTCTAACTGGATAATTACGTTAAGTATGTTTTTAAACTCACTCATTGGCATATTTAAAAAGTTATAACCTTTGGGGCTAAATAAAGCTTTATACGGATTTTCGTTGGGAGTTTGGGCACTAAAAACGCCAATTGGTTTTGCTGTACTTGCGTCTGATACTTTACATAAAAAGGTATTGCTTTGCGGCGTTTTAAAATTCATATCCATTGAGTATTTATGATCCTTGCGTTACTTAGTTATCGGCGCAATTAATGAAAAACTTAGCGAAATTTAAAATATTAATAAAGTATTTGAAGGTATTAATATTGATTAGCTGGGATGCAGTATTACCCTGCAAAAGTTAGTGGTAGTTGCTTAGAGCTTTACTAAACCCAAATTTTAGGCAAAGAAAAGCGCGCTCTATCTCTAGGCGCGCTTGCGGAATCTTCTAATTTTCTGCATCCTGCAATTGAACTTAATCAACTCCAATTTTTACTAATCCATGTTTATTACTATATTACTTTTTAGTTCTATGTAATGTAGACCATCCGGGCCTGTATCCTTAAATTCCTAAATATCCTGTAGGGTAAATACTATTACCAAATCCTTAATTACACTTCCTAGTGTATCCCTATTTTAACCAATCCATTGTGTTGCCTTAAAGGCCTGTCCATTTATTCCTTAAACATCCTGTTAAACAACTTAGCCGTGTTGTTATCCTTTTCGCATCTTCCTGACGCTGTCCTTTTTACAACATCGCGTTGTGATACTCATCCTGAGCCTGTCCTAAAATCCGTGTTGTCCTGGTAACCTAATCATTGGTTGGTTGAGTAAGCAGTCCATTTCCTTTTACTCAATAAGCGTCATTGCTTGGTTGATGCGTAAATTATAGTGCAATAGAGCAACTAAAATAGGGATAAAACTACATTCAATTAGTATTTATGCAATAGTAATAATGTAAAAGTTCAATTAATACAGGTTGTTAGGTTGTTTTTGTGTGTTTTTTATCTTGATTTTTACTCATTAGCTGTCACATCCGTGAGACATCTCTTACACTGCATTTCCTTTTTGGGCGTTATTTACATATTTACATTTATTTAAAGTGTGCACTTTTTGAATGAGCGCGGTAGAATTCAATGATAATAACAATTATTTAGGTGAAATAATGAAGACAGTATTTACACTTGTTTTAGGATTAGCAGCATCGGCACCAGCCTTTGCAAGTGACGTTGTTAATATCTATTCTTTTCGTCAGCCGTTTTTGATTCAGCCAATTTTAGAAGATTTTACAAAACAAACGGGAATAAAAACCAATGTTGTTTTTGCTAAAAAAGGGTTAATTGAGCGTGTTAAACGCGAAGGTAAGCACAGTAAAGCCGATTTAGTATTAACCTCTAATTTTAGTGCGCTTATTCAATTAGAAGATTTAAAATTAACACAAACTATAAAAAGTGACAGTGTAAATAATAACGTGCCTGCAGCTTTTCGTGACGGTGATGGCCAATGGGTCGCGCTCACTAAGCGAGTGCGTAATGTGTATTCATCAAAAGAGCGAGTTGGTGAGTTACCTAAGCTCACTTATGAAGATTTAGCAGATCCTAAATACAAAGGACAAATTTGTACGCGATCAGGCAAACATCCATATAACTTAGGTTTAGTGGCTTCTATGATTGCACATCATGGTGAAGCGCAAACTAAAGAGTGGCTTGAAGATGTTAAGGTTAATTTAGCACGTAAACCTCAAGGTAACGATCGTGCTCAAGTTAAAGCCGTTAAAGAAGGTTTATGTAACTTGGCATTAGGTAATAGTTACTACCTTGGTAAAATGCTAGAAGATAAAGAGCAAAAAGGTTGGGCTGAGGCCGTAAATATTAACTTTCCGAATCAAACTAATCGTGGCTCACACATAAATGTTTCGGGTGCGGTTATTACCAAATATGCTAAAAACCCTGAAAATGCATTAAAGCTCATAGAATATATGACCGACAGCAAAGCACAAAACATGTATGCCTCATTAAATATGGAGTATCCAGTTAAGTCGGGTGTTGAACTATCAAGTTTGGTTGCCTCTTGGGGGAGTTTTAAAGAAGACAGCTTGCCACTTGATGAGATTAGTAAATATCGTCCGTTAGCGCTTAAGCTAATTGATGAGGTGAAGTTCGATCTTTAATGACTAATAAATTTAAGCTGTCTAAATGGCAGCTCTTTGCGTGGTCGACTGGCTTAATTCTATCGGCCCCGTTGTTTTTTCTTCTTTTTGAATCTCTACAAGGTAGCTCTGAGGTGTTTTCCCACCTGTGGGATACCGTGCTTTGGGATTACATAACCAATACCGTATTGCTTGTTTTAGGTGTTTGCGTCCTTAGCTGCGCCATAGCTTTGCCACTTGGGTGGCTAACGGCTTACTGTAGTTTCCCGGGTAAAAAACAGTTTGAATGGGCACTTATGCTGCCCCTTGCTATGCCCACCTATATTATTGCCTATGTATACACTGATTTATTAGATTATGCGGGCCCGCTGCAAATAGCGCTGAGAGAATGGTTTGGCTGGCAATCGCCTAATGACTATTGGTTTTTTGATATACGTACATTACCCGGGGCCATCGTTATGATTGCCTTGGTGCTTTATCCGTATTTATTTTTGATTTTTAAAACGGCTCTTCGCGAGCAGTCATTCAAATTAGTACAAGCTAGCCAGTTAATGGGATTATCTCCTTGGCAAAGTTTCTTTAAAGTAAGCTTAGTACTCTCTCGTGGGGCTATTGTGGCGGCTCTTGCGCTTATAAGTATGGAAACCATGGCTGACTTTGCAACAGTGAGTTATTTTGCCGTAAGTACATTAACGACTGCCGTATACGATACGTGGTTTGGTTATTACTCACTTACAGCGGCAGCTAAAATATCGGGTGTGATGTTATTACTGTTATTTTTAGCATTAATGGCAGAGCGCTTTAGTCGTCGTAACCAAGCGGTATTTGAGCGCCAATCAAGTGTAAATAGTGAATCTCTCTATGTATTAAAAGGAAAGTCAGCTTGGCTCGCAACGGCATTTTGCAGCTTTATTTTATTTATCGCGTTTGTAATCCCTATTGCAGTACTTATAAATTACGCCATTACCTACTTTGATAAAGCATGGAATGTAGAGTTTTTTAGTTACGCTTGGCAAAGTTTAAAAGTGGCTGGGGTTGTGAGCCTAATAACGATTACGTTGAGTATTTTTGTCGTTTTTTATCAGCGTGTGGCAAAGCAAACGTATCCGCTTATTCCTGGGCGTTTAGCAAGCACAGGATATGCGTTGCCTGGCACAGTACTCGCTATTGCGGTTTTGTTACCACTTACATTATTAGAGAACACCATTAACACAGCGCTCGAGCCGTATAATTTAGATATTGGCTTACTGCTTACAGGTAGCATTCTTACTATTATTATTGCTTATATTGTTAGGTTTTACGCCATTGCACACGGAGCAATTGAGTCGAGTTTTTTACGTATTAGCCCATCACTTGATATGGCAAGCCAATCAATGGGTAAAAGCCAAGGACAAACACTGCGTTTAGTGCACCTACCTTTACTGCGAAGAGGATTGCTTACTGCTGCTTTATTAGTATTTATTGAGTGCATGAAAGAACTGCCGGCTGCGCTATTGCTCAGGCCGTTTAATTTTGAAAGCTTAGCTACTCATGTATTTCAGTATGTGAGTGACGAGCAGTTAGAGCTTGCTTCTATATCGGCATTATTTATTGTTATTGTTGGGTTTATTCCTTTGTATTTTATTAATCGTTCTATGGAGCAGCGTAGTTAAATGAGTAGTTTAATTTTACAAGGCGTGAGCTATCACTATAACGGTACAAAGGTTATTCACGATTTAGATTTAACAGTGGGTAAAGATGAAATTGTTTGTCTACTCGGAGCGAGTGGGTGCGGCAAAACGACCACGTTAAAAGCGATTGCAGGTTTAATTGAAGCTAAGCAAGGGTCTATTTTTATAGACGGTAAATTAGTGAGTGATGAGCAATCGTTTGTCTCGCCTGAGCACCGTAACATCGGCATGATGTTTCAAGACTATGCGTTGTTTCCGCATTTGACGGTGGCAAATAATATCGCATTTGGGCTTAGTAAAATGAGTAAAGCTCAAAAGCAGCAACGCGTAGATGAAATGCTTAAGCTGGTACATTTAATTGGCTGTGCCGACAGGTTCCCGCATCAGTTATCGGGTGGCCAACAGCAGCGTGTAGCTATTGCTCGTGCATTAGCTTATAAGCCTAGTTTATTGCTACTTGATGAGCCCTTTTCAAATATCGACACACAAGTACGCTTTGAATTAATTGCCGATATACGTCGAATTATTAAGGCAACCCAAGTATCTGCTGTGTTTGTTACACATTCAAAAGAAGAGGCGTTTGCCTTTTCAGATACACTTGCCATTATGCATCGCGGTAAAATTGAGCAACAAGGCACGCCTGAGCAGCTTTTTGCAGCTCCATGTTCAAAGGAGGTTGCAGAGTTTCTGGGTCAAGGCATATACTTGAGCGCAGAAGTATTAACAGCAACTGAATACAAAACACCATTTGGTTTAGTCGAATCTTATGTTGAGAGTAAGCATGACGTAAGCATAGGGCTTATATATGTACGTCCCCATCAAATAGAATTAGTGGCAGATAACCAAAGTGACAAATTTAGTAAGCGAGCTACAATCATAAGTCGTCGCTTTATTGGTTCGGCGTATGTTTATTCACTTGTTATTGATGAACAAGAAATTGAAGTTGCTGCACAATATGGCCAGTCATTTGAAAATAATGAGCAGGTTATAATAAAAATAAAACCTCACACGGTGAATTTTTTCGAATCGTAATTAATTTGTTATTCGCTGTGTTTTTATCTATAAAACTAAGGAATAACAATGGCGCAAGCGCAATCAGGGATTTGTGCTGAAGCAAACTTACACGGTTTGCACTTATTTTTTAATGTGTTTGATGGTCAAGATGAATCACTTCGCGCAAAGTTAAAACAAGTAAGCGCTATTGAAGAAGAATTTAGCGATCAATTTTCAGAATCAATGCTCTCTTGTATGGTTGCTATTGGTGCGCAATATTGGCCGCATATCCTCCCTGAATACATCCCAAGCGAATTACAGAGCTTTCCTAATATAAACCATAGCGATCATCAAATGAGCGTACAACCGTGCGATTTATTTGTGCAAATTCGCTCTGACCGTGAAGACGTTAACCATTTATTTGCGCTGCAAATTTTAAAACTATTTGCCCCCGATGTTGAGCTGGTGGAGCAAATTCGTAATTTTCGCTTTTTAGATGGTCGTGATTTTAATGGTTTTATTTATGGTGGCGACACCGCACATGGAAGAAAAAAGCGCGCTACGGCTTTAATTAGTAACCCTGGCAATTTTGAAGATCAGGGGAGTTATATTCATGTACAGCGTTATAAGCATGATTTAACTATGTGGCAGCACTTATCATTGAGTGAGCAAGAACAAATAATGGGGCGTACGCGCCTTGATAACACACTAATTATCCCCGCGATTGAAACCAGCCATGCTTCACGTAGTGAGCTAAAAGACGAAGACGGACAACCGCTATTATTAAATCAGAGCATGCCTTATGGCGATGTGTATGAGCAGGGAATGTTATCAATTACATGCGCTAGTACGGGTACTGCATTTGAAAAAGTACTTAAAAGTCGTTTAGGAGAAGGTGATTGCTACGACCACTGGCTTGATTTTACTCAAGCCGATATGGGTTCTGCTTTCTTTGCGCCTTCAGTCGGGTTTTTAAAACAAATTTAGTTTGCTATTAAACCGTATCAAATAAAATGCGAACACGTTCAAGTGTTACATCTATTTCAGATATTTTAGCAGGAGCGATAAAAATAGTATCGTCGCCTGCAATTGTTCCTAGTACGCCATCTGCTTTACCTAATGAATCTAATAAACGCGCGATAAGCTGAGCGGCGCCTGGACTGGTACGAATAATGATCATCATTTCGTTGTGCATAATGTCGATTACTAATTGGCGTAATGGGCTTTTAGCCGTAGGTACACCCATTTCAGCTGGTAAGCAGTAAACCATTTCTTGTTTGGCGTTACGTGTGCGTACAGCACCAAATTTACTTAGCATGCGCGATACTTTACTTTGGCTTATATTGTCAAAGCCTTGATCTTTTAATGCATCAACTATTTCGCCTTGAGAGCCAAAATTTTCTTCTTTTAATAGTGATTTAAATGCTTTTACCAATGCTTCTTGTTTATCTTGTGGTTGCATAGTCTTTATTCGTTTTTGTTATTTATGCCGCAAATTCTACACAAAAATGAATAATTATGCAGCAGTTGTTTAGTTAACTTGCCAGTTTGATGCGTTAAATCACAAAAGTTTACGACTATGGTCGAAAATATACTTGAAATAGACAGGATAAATTTGTTTTTAGTCGCTAATTTCATTATCTTAAGAGCCACAAATGTTTCCTACCTCAAATTACGGAGAATTCCAATGAAAGTTGCTGTATTAGGTGCTGCAGGCGGTATCGGCCAAGCGTTGTCTTTATTATTAAAAACAGGCTTACCAGCTGGCTCTGAATTATCACTTTATGATGTTGCACCAGTAGTACCAGGTGTTGCGGTTGACCTTTCTCACATCCCAACAGATGTTAAAGTAGCAGGCTTTGGCGCAGACGAATTAAACAAAGCGCTTGAAGGCTCTGACATCGTTCTTATCCCAGCGGGTATGCCACGTAAACCAGGTATGGATCGTGCTGATTTATTTAATGTAAATGCTGGTATCATCAAAACTTTAGCAGAAGGCATTGTTGCTAGCTGTCCTAAAGCGTTAGTAGGTATTATTACTAACCCAGTAAATGGCACAGTTCCAATCGTTGCTGAAGTATTCAAAAAAGCAGGTACTTACGACGCTAAACGCGTATTCGGTATTACTACGCTTGACGTTATTCGTTCAGAAGCATTTGTTGCTGAACTTAAAGGCGTAGACGTAGCAACTGTGAAAGTACCAGTAATTGGTGGTCACTCAGGCACAACCATTCTTCCTCTACTTTCTCAAGTTGAAGGTGTTTCTTTCACTGATGAAGAAGTTGCTGCACTTACTCCACGTATCCAAAATGCGGGTACTGAAGTTGTAAATGCTAAAGCCGGTGGCGGTTCAGCTACATTATCAATGGGCGCAGCTGCTGCTCGTTTTTGTATGTCTTTAGTTAAAGGCCTACAGGGTGAAGAAGTTGTAGATTACGCTTACGTTGCTGTTGAAAATGGCGATGCAGAGTACTTTGCACACCCAGTACGTTTAGGTAAAAACGGCGTAGAAGAAATTCTTTCTTACGGCGAACTAAGCGCATTTGAAACAAAAGCAAAAAATGACATGCTTGAAACACTGAAAAAAGACATCAAAGAAGGTGTTGATTTCATGGCGTAATAGCCAAAGTAGAATAACAAAAAAGCCTGCATTTGCAGGCTTTTTTGTTGCTCAGAATTAATGTCACACTGTGTAACTAGTTAAAACTAGTGGTCGCGGTCAACCGCAATACGAGCAAGGCTTATGAGTGCTTGCTTATAGTCAGACTCAGCTAAAAAGTCTAAACAGGCAATAGCTTTGTCAGCTTCAAGCTCTGCTTTTTGCATTGTAAATTCAAGCGCATTAGTTTGCTTCAGTGCCGATAGAATGTCTTCTAAATGCTCCATACCATTACTGTGCTCTATTGCATCACGAATAAGCTGCGTTTGCTGCTCGCTACCATGTTGCATAGCATAAATAAGTGGAAGCGTTGGTTTGCCTTCAGCTAAATCATCACCAATGTTTTTACCCAGCTGCTCAGCATCTGCATTGTAATCAAGTACATCGTCTACTAGCTGAAACGCAGTCCCTAAATGCATACCGTAAAGGTTTAGTGCATCGAGCGTAGTTTGGTCTTGCTCAGTAATAATGGCAGCAAGGCCTGTCGCTGCTTCAAACAACTTAGCTGTTTTAGAGTAAATAACCTGCATATAACTGGCTTCGGTCGTATCTGGGTCGTTGCAGTTCATTAACTGCAATACTTCACCTTCAGCAATAATGTTTGTTGCATCGGCAAGTACTTGCATAACCTGCATTTTTCCAAGGCCAACCATAAGCTGAAATGAACGAGTGTAAATAAAGTCACCAACCAATACGCTAGCAGCATTACCAAATTCAGCATTTGCTGTAGGTGTGCCACGTCGTAAGTTTGATTCATCTACAACATCGTCATGCAATAGCGTTGCTGTATGAATAAACTCAACAATTGTTGCAAGTGTTATGTGATCTTTACCCTGATAACCGAGCGCTTTGGCTGCTAAAATCGCCAGCATTGGACGAACGCGTTTGCCGCCACTGCTAACTATATATAAACCAAGCTGATTAACTAACGCCACATCTGAGCGCATTTGCGCATGTATAAGTTGATTGACGTCATTCATATCGCTTTCGATTAACGCCTGGATAGCTTTTATATCCATTGATCTCCGAGCCAATTTTTATGTGTGAACGGCGCAGATTGTACAACAAAAAATGCACTAGCTCGATATTTTGTGACGATTGATTGAAAAAACACTATTAAAGTACTTAATTTAGACTGAATTAGCCAAGATAACTGATTAATTGATAATCAATATACAGTTTATGGTGTGCTTAGATATTAAGCTGTGAGGGTCATATTTGAGTACATTAATTTATTTCGACTAAGAGTTAAAAAGCGCTTGGCAAAAGGGCTAATTAATATAAAATGGGGTAAATATTGAATTGCTCTCAAAGCAGCTACTTTTTATTCATTTTAATTACAAAATAGGCTTGCTAGTTATTTCGCGTTAGCGTAAACTTCGCGCCCTATCGAAGAATATTTTAGTTGCGCCGATTTGAGGGTGCACAGACGGAGTTAATTATGTACGCGGTTTTCCAAAGTGGTGGTAAACAGCATCGTGTGACTGAAGGTCAAACGATTCGTCTTGAAAAATTAGACGTTGAAACTGGTGCGGCAGTAGAATTTGATTCAGTACTTTTAGTTGCTGATGGTGAGAAAATCGAGATCGGTGTACCGTTCGTAAACGGTGGCAAGATAACAGCTGAGGTTGTTTCACATGGTCGCGGTGAGAAGATTAAGGTTGTTAAATTTAGACGCCGTAAGCATTCTCGTAAGCAAATGGGCCATCGTCAATGGTTCACTGAAGTTAAAATCACTAGCATTAGCGCTTAATTAGAGGTACTTAGAAATGGCACATAAAAAAGCAGCTGGTAGTACTCGTAACGGTCGCGATTCAGAAAGCAAACGCCTAGGTGTTAAGCGTTTTGGTGGCGAATCAGTTCTAGCGGGTAGCATCATTGTTCGTCAGCGTGGAACTCGTTTCCACCCTGGTACTAACGTAGGTATCGGTAAAGACCACACTATCTTCGCAAAAGCAGATGGTAAAGTTCAGTTTGAACAAAAAGGTCCTTTAAACCGTAAATACGTAACTATCGTAACTGAGTAATCAGTAAGGTAGTTAAAAACCCCGCCTTTGCGGGGTTTTTTGTTTTGTAGTCAGTCAAAATATATACCCAAGCCTGCATTTGTGTTGGCTTGGGTATATAATAGAGTTATTAAACAAGCCAATCCCTAAAGTGAGTAATCATGAAGTTTGTAGATGAAGTAGAAATTCGCGCAGAAGCTGGAGACGGTGGCAGTGGCATCGTGTCTTTCCGTCGTGAAAAATATGTTCCAGATGGTGGACCAGACGGCGGTGACGGTGGAGACGGTGGTAGTGTTTATCTACAAGCTGATGAAAACTTAAATACCCTAATTGATTATCAGTTTGAGCGCTTTCATAGAGCTGAACGTGGTACTAACGGTCGTAGCCGTAACTGTACAGGCCGAAAAGCCGATGACTTATTTGTTATGGTGCCTGTAGGCACGCGCATCATGGATGTTGATACCCAAGAGGGACTTGGCGACTTAACTCAAGATGGTCAACGAATTTTGGTTGCAAAAGGTGGTTTCCACGGCTTGGGGAATGCACGTTTTAAATCAAGTACTAACCGAGCACCTCGTCAAAAAACATTGGGCACACCCGGTGAAGTACGTAACTTAAAGTTAGAGTTACTATTATTAGCTGATGTAGGCTTACTAGGATTACCAAATGCAGGTAAATCTACGTTTATCCGCAGTGTATCTGCAGCAAGACCAAAAGTAGCTGATTACCCATTCACGACGCTTATTCCTAATTTAGGTGTGGTACGTCCAGAAGCAAATAAATCATTTGTTATAGCCGATATTCCGGGTCTAATTGAAGGTGCATCTGATGGTGCAGGCCTAGGTATTCGCTTCTTGAAGCATTTAGAGCGTTGTCGTGTGTTATTGCACATTATTGATGTAATGCCGGTAGATGGTTCAAACCCTGTTGATAATGCATTCTCGATTATTAACGAGCTACACCAATACAGCCCTAAATTAGCTGAAAAGCCACGCTGGTTAGTGTTTAATAAAATAGATTTATTACCAGAAGATGAAGCAAAAGCGCTATGCGAAGCGATTGCAGAAGAGCTGGGCGAAACTGAAAATATTTATCACATTTCAGCAATTAATAAACTTAATACTCAACCTTTAATCCACAACATAATGACACTACTTGATAGCATGCCTAAAGAGAAGTTTGTACAAGTTGAAGATGAAGAAGTTGAATTTAAGTGGGATACCTATCATGAAAAAGCCACTAAAGGTAAAGGCAATGATGATGATTGGGACGACTGGGATGAAGATGATTACGACGTAGAAGTTGTCTACGAGCGTTAATTAAATAGAATTTATTAAAAAGGAGCTTATGCTCCTTTTTCTTTGTTTAAGAATAAAGTACTAGGTGTTTATTATGATAATTTCAATGATTGCAGCAATGGCAAATAACCGTGTAATTGGCCTAGATAATAAAATGCCATGGCATTTACCTGCGGATCTTCAGCATTTTAAAAAAATAACTACGGGTAAACCTGTGATCATGGGTCGTAAAACTTTTGAGTCAATAGGCCGTCCTTTACCCGGGCGTCGTAATATTATTATTACTCGAAACAGCGAATATACTGCACAGGGTATTGAAGTGGTAACCACACCAGAGGCCGCACTAGAACTAGTTTGTGCTGTTGAAGAAGTAATGATTATTGGTGGCGGTAATATTTATGAGCAATTTTTACCAAAAGCAGAACGCTTGTATTTAACCTTTATTGATTTAGATATTAAAGGCGATACACAGTTTCCTGATTACAATAAAGTTGCTAATTGGAACGTGAAGGAAGAGCAACAAAACCTTCCTGATGAAAAAAACAAATCTAGTTATAAATTCGTAACTTTGTATAAAGAACATTAACATTATTGCGTAATTTTTGATAGATTGATATAATATTCGATAGTCTATATAAGAACAAAGTATTATAAAGGGTTTGTCATGTTTAAATTACCAAAGCTAGTTGCACTTACTGCTGTTGTCGCTGTAAGTTCTTTTTCGTATACAGCACCTGCAAATGCTGAAGATCAATTAGCAGTATCTATTTGTGAATATATTGCGGCAGACGATAAAAACCGATTACGCAGCAAGCTTAAAAGCTCTCGTGTAAAAATTCGTAATATTTATGATGCAGTACAATGTAATGGTAATAACTTATTACGTCATGCTGTTGCTAGTAATGCAGTGGATACTGGTGAGTATATAGTTAAAAACTTATCAAAAAGTGCGTTAACAGATGGTGCTGATATTGCTTGGGCTGAAGGCAACTTTGCTAGCTCACCACTTATTGCAGTGATTAAAGATCGCGCTGGTCTTTAATTATAAAAAGGTTTTATAACTCTACCTTCAGTAAGGTATTGTTAAATATTGATTAGTCTGAAGTTGTTATTAATAACAATCTCAGGCTTTTTTATTTAGCTAATGTAATCTCACCCCCCCCCCCCAACAAAATCATTAATAAGTTCACTATTTACCTATCTATTTTATATTCCCAAAGTGTAGAGTCTTCACTTTAAAAGCAGCTTCAAATTTACTCCTTCAAAAGAGGTAACTTTATTCAGCTGGTATCTATTTTGTATCTGCTAGTTTATTTACAAACTTAATCACTAAGGATAGATATGAAAGCTGTAATTCCAGTAGCAGGCTTAGGGACGAGAATGCTCCCTATGACAAAAGCTATTCCAAAAGAAATGCTCCCTATAGTTGATAAACCTCTAATTCAATATATTGTCAGCGAATGTGTATCTGCCGGTATTAAAGATATTGTATTAGTTACACACAGCTCTAAAAATGCAATCGAAAACCATTTTGATACAAGTTACGAGCTAGAAGCTACTCTTGAAAAACGTGTTAAACGTGCTTTATTAGATGAGATTCGCTCTATTTGTCCGCCTGATGTCACCATTATGAGTGTACGTCAAGGAGAAGCTAAAGGGCTAGGGCATGCTATTTTGTGTGCGAAGCCAATAGTTGGTGACGATAACTTTGTAGTGCTCCTGCCAGATGTGATACTTGATGCTTATACTGCCGATCAAGAAACTGAAAACTTAGCGGCCATGATTAAACGCTTTAAAGAAACTCAAGCAAGCCAAATAATGCTTGAGCCAGTAGCTAAAGAAGACGTTAGTAAATATGGTATTGCTGATATAAACGGTGTTGAGTTAATGCCAGGTAAAAGTGCTGCAATTAAAGCAATGGTTGAAAAACCTGATGCAGATTTAGCACCTTCAAATCTTGCTGTTGTAGGGCGATATGTACTGAGTAAGAATATTTGGCCTCTACTTGCAAAAACGTCTGTAGGTGCTGGCGGTGAAATACAACTTACAGATTCTATTGACGCATTAATGGCACAAGAAACTGTTGAAGCATTCCATATGAGTGGTCGCTCTCACGATTGCGGAGATAAGTTAGGCTATTTAAAAGCAATTGTCGAGTACAGCATGCGGGATAAAAAGTTAGGTAATGACTTTTCTCGCTTTATAAACGATTTGAATTTACCTTAACTACAGAGCAATAAATTTTATGAAAACTATAGAAGCTAAAATAGTTTTCATAAAATGTAGTGAACGCGGTCTATAAACCTTTGCTAGACTACTCTGGGTTACTAAGTTAGTTACACTTTACCTACACTGTAATAGGTTACGTAGTATGATTGTTACTTATTCTGTATTGATCTTTTAAAGGAACCACCATGATTGAGCAATGCCAAGAATTACCATCGGTTACGTTAACGCAATTAACTGACGACGGTATGCAATCTCTTACAAACAAAGAGTTGTTTGAAGGTAAAAAAGTCGTGTTATTTGCAGTGCCAGGTGCATTTACACCAACGTGTTCAAATGCACATCTACCTGAATTTATTACTCTTGCTGATAAAATTAAAGCAAAAGGTGTTGATGCTATTTACTGTGTATCTGTTAATGACGCATTTGTTATGAAAGCATGGGGCGACTCGCAAAACGCGCAAGAAATTACAATGCTTGCTGATGGCGATGGAAGTTTCACTAAATCGTTAGGGCTTGATAAAGATACCGCTAGTTTTGGTGGTTTACGTTCAACGCGTTACGCTATGATTGTTGAAAATGCAGTAGTAACTGGTTTATTTGTAGAGCAAGACAAAGAGTTTGTTGTAAGCCGTGCAGAATTAGTACTAGAGAAGCTATAACAGTAATAAAATGTAGGTTTTAGCTTTAATTAATCAGCTACTTACTATTTAAAAACCGATGTTGGAAACAACATCGGTTTTTTATTTACGGCTCAAATTTTAAATTACGGTTGGTATTGTCCGCTAAGTGTTAAACCAGAGAAAGTGCTATAGGCGTTAACGCTTAAGTGCCAAGTACCTGCTTGTGGATTGGTAAATGTACATGTTTCTGCGTTGCCATTTTTATAAGGGCGACAATCGTACGTAGTGGTTGTTGGTTGGCTGCCATATTTTACAAATAAGTCTGCATCGCCACTTCCACCCGACGTTGTTACTGTAAACGTACTCATTCCTGCAGGTACATCTAACGTGTAATGTTTCCACTGACCAGTATTGGCTGTCACATCGCTTATAGTGCCGCCGCCTGCTTGTGGAGTGCCTGTACCGCCACCAGACGATGAACCACCAGTAATATTACCTACCAAGCTCACAGCTGAATACGCAGAGTAGCCGTTAAGCATTACGTGGTAAGTTCCCGCAGTAGGGTTATCAATAGAACACTCTTCGCTATTACCGCCTTTATAAGGGCGACAGTCATAGGTAGTAGTTGTAGGTTTACTGCCCGCACGTACGTATAAATCAGCATCACCAGTACCACCACTCATAGTGAATGTTACGTTAGTTGCACCGCTTGGTACGGTCATAGTGTAAAACGCTTGTGCATTTGCAGCCCCACTTAAACCTGTTTTAGCTTCACCATTAATAAGCTCGCTATCACCGCCTGTAGGCGGAGTAGTGCCGCCACTTGCAGCTGCAACAGCTGCGGCTGCATCAACAATACCCGTACCACAGCTAGTACATGTAGCAGGGAACGAACGGGTTGTTGATTTTAAAATACTTTCTATTTCGTCAGGCGTTGCATCTGGTTTTGCTTGCTTAATAAGTGCCGCAACACCTGCTACGTGAGGCGCAGCCATTGATGTACCTTGCGAATAACCGTAGCTGTCGCTTGAAGGTGTAGACGAACCTGAGTTATAAGTTGATAGAACACCCTCGGAGTCGTTTGCAAAACTTTGCGCGCCACCCGGTGCTGCAACATCAATATTGCTACCGTAGTTTGAGTAATAAGCTCGACCGCCATTACGACCTACTGATGCTACGTTTACTACACCATTACAGTTACCTGGGTTGTAGTTTGCGGAGTTATCGTTATCGTTACCTGCAGCAATAACTACCACAGTGCCGTTACTACGCGCGGTGTTAATTGCATTTTGAGTTGTAGAGCTACATGAACCGCTGCCACCTAAACTCATATTTATTACATCTGCAGGGTTTGAGTTAGCAGGAATGCCTGAAACACTTCCGCCAGATGCCCAAATAATACCATCTGCAATATCAGAGGTTAAACCACCACACTTACCAAGTACACGAACAGGCACTACTTTTGCGTTATAAGCTACGCCTGCAACACCTTCACCGTTATTGGTTACCGCAGCAACTGTGCCGGCTACGTGCGTGCCGTGCCAGCTAGAGTTTTGTGCACCGTTAGTGCCACATTCATTCGCAGCAACTGCATCACCAGGATCACGTGCATCGCTATCGCGACCACCGCCATCGTTAGCTACCGATAGGTTAGAGATCATATCGTAACCCGGTAAAATGTTAGCATTTAAATCGGCATGTGGGCGGTAACCCGTATCTAGTACAGCTACAACTACACCGCTACCCGTTGCGGTATCCCATGCAGTAGGTAAGTTTAAACCACCGGCTTGCTCGTAGTAGTGCCATTGGTCATCAAAGCGTGGATCGTTAGGAGTTGAAAACGGCTTTAACATTTGATCCACTTCAATGTATTCAACATTGCCTGAATCAACCATTTCTTGCATAAACTCTTGGGCCTCTGCCGCACTTAATTTTTTATCAGCACGCATTACGTGGTGGTTATTAAGTGCCATTGCACGAATATATTTTGCTTTTACTTTGCCTTTTTTAGAAGCGAAGTTTTTAACAAAGCTCTGTGCGCGCTTTTTCATGCTAGACGGGTTTGCGTCAGCAGTTGAAAAGCTCGCCATTTCGTTATTATTTTTATATTTAATAATGAACTGAGTTTCGAAACTGCCTTGGCTTTGTAGTTTAGCCGATGTTTCAGCCATTGAACTTGAAACTGATTGAGCCATGCCAGATGTTGCTGCAAAAAGCGTACTAACTGTAATTGCAATTGCGCATCTTTTAAAAGTTTTACTAGTTGTCATAATTATCCCTAGATTTTTATTTATTATTTCGTGATATAAGATCACGATGCGGGAACAAAAGTAAACGATCTGTTAATCAGGTTAAAATATCAATTTATTATGTACCTCTTTCATTTAGTTATAACCCAGGTTTTTAGCGGTTTACTCGTTGTTTAGTATTTGTCATATAAATTAAAAATAAGTATAAAGGATTGTTTTATTGTGAGGGTAATTATTCCCCACTTATTACTGATGTGTTTTTGTTGTGTTATTACTAATAATTCAAATGCTGCGTTGTTAGCTATTAAACTTTGCTATAATCGAGCAAATTTTTTAATGAGATAAATAAATGACCCAAGTAGATGTAATTGTAATAGGTGCGGGAGCAGCAGGATTAATGTGTGCAGCGCAAGCTGGATACCGTGGCCGAAGCGTTACAGTACTTGATATGGGGAAAAAACCAGGTCGTAAAATTTTAATAAGTGGTGGTGGGCGTTGCAATTTTACAAATGAAAATGCAACCCCGGATAACTACCTATGCACAAACTCTCATTTTGTTAAATCATGCTTAAGTCGTTATACACAGCATGACTTTATTGAGCTGGTGGACAGACATGGCTTGGCGTATCACCATAAAACACTAGGCCAGCTTTTTTGCGATAACAATGCACAAGACATTGTTGATATTTTACTAACCGAATGTGAGTGGGCCGGAGTAAATATAAAGCTACGCAGTGAAGTGATCAGCGTATCAAAAACCGAAACCGGCTATAGCGTTACCACAGAGCAAGAAACCTTAAGCTGTGAGTCGTTAGTTATAGCATCAGGTGGCTTAACCATGCCAAAACTAGGGGCTACACCAATAGGTTATAAAATTGCAGAGCAGTTTGGGTTAAATGTATTACCAACCATGGCAGCACTTGTACCATTTACTTTGCACCAGCACGATAAAGACCGTTTTGAAGGACTTTCGGGAATTAGTATCCCATGTGAAGTTTCAAGCGAAGATGGCTCCGTATTTAAAGAAAATATCCTCTTTACTCACCGAGGGTTATCGGGCCCTGCAATATTACAAATAAGCTCATTTTGGCGAGCAGGGCAGGCTGTTACTATAAACCTATTACCTGAAATAGATTTAAGGCAACAACTTGCTGATTGGCGTGAAACACAAGCTCAAAAGTCGTTAAAAAATAGCCTTGCGACTATTTTACCTAAACGCTTTATAGAAGTACTGCACGAAAGCAAAGCGATACCAGATTGTAATATTAATCAGCTTACACATGCTCAAATAGATGAGTTAGTAAATTATATTCATGCGTGGCAAATTAAACCCAATGGCACAGAAGGTTATAGAACAGCAGAAGTAACATTGGGCGGTGTAGATACCGACGAGTTGAGCTCAAAAACCTTTGAAGCTAAAAAAGCTAAAGGCCTATACTTTATAGGCGAAGTAACCGATGTAACGGGTTGGTTAGGGGGCTACAATTTTCAGTATGCGTGGAGCTGTGGATTTGCTTGTGGGCAGTATGCTTAGGTTGTGTAGAGACAATAAAGTTTGTAACCTTGGGGTGATCGCTTCACCCCTTAACCTTGGTAAAAAATATTATTTAAAATATGATTGAAAGTTAACCACTTGAATTTAATGTATTTTATTCCTTAAAAATAAAGTCATAATTTAAGTCATAAAAGCAATAAAATAGCGATTGAAAAACAAGCAAATAAGTCATATTTTTATTCTTTTTTTGACCTCATTTCTTTAATGAATTGTTCATGTTTAGCTAATTCTTCAGGTATTCGATCATAACAGGTTATATCCTGACTTTTTTTCTTGTTTTTAACTTTGCAAAATGACAACCATCTATCAAAAATATAAGATTTACGCCAGAGGGTGATTTTACTTTTAGCTTCCCTTCCAATAATTGTGGGAGCTATGGCTTTTACTGTATTACTATAAATGCTATTCGCTGGAAACTTATCGCTCATTTTTTTAACATAGTTTGAGTCATCTGTAGACCTAAAAACAATAAATGAGCCTCGACTCCTAAATTGAAGTTCATTTAGCAGATGTATATCTGGTAAGTTTTCAATTATGGTACAGGAACTATTTTTAGCTCCCATTTTATAGATCTTACTATCATATAAACATAAGGTAATAGTGCTTGATATTGGTAAGAAAACTTGCAATCCACATTTAGACAAACCACTGATATCTATTGAGTGTAAGTTACGAAGATACCAGTTGTAATGAACCACAGGATGATCTGATATCACAAACTCAGTGGCTGTTTCATTAATTAGTATGTGCCACTCTAAATCTAAGAGAAGAGGCACTTTGAGCGCTGCTTCCAGTGTTTGCAGTTGAAGAAAATATTTTGGGTTATCAAAAGAAACTTTTATACCGTCTAGAGCTTCTTTATCAAAACCATTTAATTGACCTAATTGATTTATTAATTCATTAAAATAATTGTCAATATTATCTAGCGAGGAAGAATATGCATTTGGTGTACGGCTTAATTGAACTAAAATAAACCGAAGAAGGTCTACTCGCCCTTCAAAATCCAATTGTCCATCAACTTCCCTTGTAATTATTTTTAAAGCCTGAGCGCCTGGCCCTTCAATATAATCACGCAAAAAATTTTCGATCGTGTTGTCTTTATCATAGAAGTTATTCTCGAATAGTTCAGCTCCAACATTAGATGGCCGTAACTTATTCCTAGTTGAATCGAATATATTAATAGCACCATCGTTATAGCTAAAGTTTTTAAGTAAACACCTGGGTACGAAGTGCTGCTTCCTTGTTATCTTTTTCATTTATATTTTCCCTACAATGTAGCGGCAATTATTAATAACCTCTAGCTATTTAATGCTAACGATCTTAGGTTTTGATTCTCGTAATAATCTAATTCTATCTTCTATATCTAGAAAATTCATCATCGCAGTTAACAGCATTGTTTGCTCTGCATATGCTTCATCTAGCCTTTGATTAGCAACATCTAACTCATGTCGGTATTTATCTTTTAGCCTTTTTTCTTTTGATTTATCTTCTTTAATTCTCTCCAAGTCAGTGCTAACAGAGCGTTTACGAGCCTTACCAGTTTTTTTAGCCTGAGTTTGTTTCTCTGATGAGATTGCATCCAAAACCTCAAGATACAAGTGGTACAGTGATTTTGGCCACCCATTAAGAAAAAAACCGCCAAACTGGCGGTTAAAAGGTCTACACAATACTGTAAAAGTTATAACTACATAGTTACTTTAATAGTTCGAGCACATCAAAGCAGGCACCCATAGTGTGGTAATCAGTTTTACCAATAGGGCTTTTCTCGGTATCCATTTTTTTGTTATCTACGGTTAAAATTCTAAACCAAGCACCGTATTGATGATCAACTAAATGCTGCCATGAATACTGCCAAATTTTGTCGTACCATTGCTGGTATTTTTCATCACCTGTGGTTTCATAAAGGTAGGCTGCACAGCACAGTGTTTCGGCTTGAACCCAAAAGTACTTATCGTCATCGCAAATAGTTTTATCAGGTGCAAAACCGTAGCAAATACCGCCGTGTTTTTTATCCCATGCTACATCTATTGAGTTATCAAATAATGCTTGAGCGCGCTCGATAAGCCATTTTTGTGGTTTATGTTTATTTAAAAACATAAGCAGTTTTGACCACTCTGTTTGATGACCAGGCTGAAAGCCCCACGGACGAAATAAATTTTTAGGATCGTTTTTGTTGTACTCTAAATCGACCTGCCAATTTATATCGTAATGCTCCCAGATTAATCCGCCCATTAAATTAGCTTGGCGGTTAACCATGTTGTCGGCAAGAGTAAGCGCACGGTTTAAAAATATCTCGTCTTTTGTGGCTTCATAGGCGGCAATAAGTGCTTCGCAGGTGTGCATGTTGGCGTTCTGGCCACGGTATGAATCGCACTTTGTGAAGTCGCTGTTGTGCTGATCTTTATATAACCCGGCTTTTGCATCCCAAAAATGTGTTTCCATTGTTTGAAATGTATCGTTGAGGTATTCACGCGCCTCTGTAACGCCCACACGGTATGCCCAGCTGTACGCTAAAATAACAAACGCAAAGCCATAACAATGGTTAGTGTTATCAAGTACGGTTGCTTGGCCGTTTTCAATTTTTAATAACCAGTTGTAGCCGCCAGTTTGCTCAACAAGGTGATGCTTACGAATAAACTCAATCCCCGACTTAACACGATTAAGATACTTTTCGTCATTAAAGGTTTGATACGCGCGTGCATAGTTAAATACAAAACGAGTAGAGCTTACTAAATGGCGCGTTTGTTTATCAAACACCTCACCATTATCAGAAAAGTTTTGGTAAAAACCACCGTGTTCGTCGTCAATATTTGGCTCATAAAACGCTAACGTGTCGCTAATGTGCTGCGTTAAAAATTCATGGCTTTTAAAGTTATCAGGTGTGCTTTTCATAGTGCGCTCCTAAAATCATTTAGAGATTTTTCATTAGGTAGGGAGTTAAATGCCCCTTTGTAAGATGCTGCGTGGGCACCACATAATGAAGCAAATTCAAAAATAGTATTTAGCTTTGAATTATTTTCACAAAGCGTACTAAAGCTCACAGGTGTAAGTGCTTGTAAGCCTAGCTGATATAATAGGCCACCTACAAAGGCATCGCCGGCGGCGGTAGCATCAACCATAGTTACTTTTTTAGGGATAAGCATTTGTTTGCCGTGTTTAGTAAACCAATACATTGGGTTACTTGCATCAGTAACTACAAATAACTCACAGCCGTTACTCAGTGTTTGGGCAATAAATTCATCACTCGATTGCTCACCCGCAAGGTATTCAAGCTCTTCTTTTGAGGCTTTAATTATTGAGCAGTCTTTTAATAACGGTAAAATATGCTCGCGAGGGTTGGCATTGCTAGGCCATAAATTAAGGCGCAAGTTAATATCAAAGCTCACAATTGAGTTATTTTGTTTTGCAAATTTAACACCGTAAGCGGTGGTGTTTCTGATGTTTTCGTCGGTTAACGTGTTTGAGCAAATATGAAAAATATCGCATTGCTCAAACCATTCGCTACTAAAGTCATTATTACTAAAGTGCAGATCGGCGGTGTTATCACGATAAAACTCAAACGTACGATCGCCGTCGTTATCAAGTGACACAAACGCAAGCGCCGTTTTAGCATGATCAGTAAAGCGCATAAAGTCGGTTTTTACACCTTGCTCTTTTAATGCGTTATGTAAAAAGTCGCCAAAGCTATCAGTGCTTAGCATTCCTGCAAAGTAGGCATTACCGCCTAGCTTTGCAATAGCTACGCTTACGTTTGCAGGCGCACCGCCTGCAAACTTTGTAAACGCTTCGTGTTCGTTGCTGTTTTGGCTCAATTTATTTGAAAGTAAATCAACCAGTACTTCACCAAAGCATATTGTGTGTTTCATGATCTTGCCTTAGTTGTTAGTCAAGTAGCCAATGTAATGCTATTGCAGCTGTCCACGAGAAGTCTTTACCACCACAGCCTGCGCCTGTTTCTGGGTTAAAGTATTCGTAGTAGCCTGACTTAACAACGAGGTTGCGCGTATCATCTTGAATTTTTTCAGCCGTTGTTACACAGCCGGCTTCTTTAAGGCCTGTGGCTATCATCCAGTTAATGTGTAACCAAATAGGGCCGCGCCAGTAGCGTTGTGGCTCGTATTTTTCTTCTTTAGGGTGGGTAGAAGCCACACTAAATTGGCTCGACTCAATAAAATCTTCAGTGGCTGTATTAATTATTTTAGTTTGCTCATCGCTTGTTAAGCCTGCATATACAGTTAATAGCGCGGCTGATGTTTTAACTTTCGCTAAGCTGTTAGTTAATACATCACGACAATAAAAATACTGACTTTGCTCACACCATAAAGTGTTTATGGCTTGCTCTGTTTTTTGTAAACGCTGTGCTAAGTAATCAGTGCGGGCATCGTTTAAACCAAGTTGTTCACCCATTTTGAGTAAATCTTTGGTTGCACGGTGCAAAATAGCAATAATACCTAGGTCATTCATTTTGTACGGGCTGGTTTCGTAAATTACTTTACTGTCAAAGTTGTTGCGTTTAAAAAAGTCTACAAGGTATAAAAAGCGGTCGTATTCACTTTTATGTGGACGTTGAGAAGAGTCTACATGGCTTGTATCACGGCGCGTATATTCCCAATCCACACATGGCACAGCTTGAAGAGCGTCATCCCACGATGGGCTGTTATCCATGCCCGACTCCCACGGGTGATATGTCACTACTAAACCAGTACTTTCAGGATCTCGGTCGTTGTACCACCATAAATGATAGTCAACTACTTGTGAAAATAATGCTTTAACTTTTTGTTCTGCAAGTGTTTTGTCTTTCGCACTGGCAAGCATCTCCTTCATTACAGTAGCAACTACTGGCGGCTGAGAAATAGAGGTACTTTTGATTTTTTTATCTGATCCCCATACGTCAGGACCTGGAAAATAAGTATCTGAATCTTTATGAAACAAGATGTGCGGCACCATGCCATCATCCCATTGGCCTGAAAATAACACATCAATTTCTTGCCATGCGCGGCTTTCGTCAGACTTCATCCAACCTAGCGCTGTAATGGCTGAGTCCCAGTTCCACTGAAACGGGTATAGGCCATGTGTTGGTACTGTATAGCCACCTAAGTCGTTTGCTATAAGTGTTTTAGTAGCAAGGTCTGCAAGCGATGAAGCCGTTGCTGAGTCAATTTTACCGCTGTTTATAGTAGTCATATTGGGTGCTCTTTGTGTGTTATTTTCGATTTGGACAATATTAAAGCACTCATTATGGGTTGTAAATGTTTTTTTTCTGTGCTTAAATCCTGTTCGAAGTAACAAAAAACTAACATGTTCACTTGATTATTTCGGCTTTACTTAGCCACACTCTAAGTAAATACACACAGACAACTAGCACAAATGGAGAATACCCGTGAATAAAACTACGATCGCCTCTATTGTATCTTTATGCCTTGCACAGGGCGCTTATGCAGCAGAAGAAACTGCACCAGATACAGCAAAAAAAGCTAACAACGTTGAGCGTATTATCGTCTCTGGTACCAGTAAAGGGCGTGTTATTTCAGACACTCCACAATCAGTAACATCTATTAGCGAAGACGAGCTGGTAAAGCTTTCTTCAAGTAGCCAAGCAGATGTGCTTCGCTATATTCCGGGTATTAAAGTAGAAGGCGGTGGCGGTGAAGTCGCTACTAACCTTCAAGTAAGAGGCTTACCTTCATCGGGTCAGTTTCAATTTACGCCACTGTCGTATGATGGTTCACCGACACTGAGTGTTTTTGGTTTGAACTCATCGGCGTTTGATGTGTATTACCGTAACGATCTGGGTATTGAACGCGTAGAGTTTGTGCGTGGTGGTGTATCTAATTTATTTGGCCAAGGCTCTGTGGCCGGCATTATTAACTATATTTCTAAAACGGGCAGTGACGATCCGCAAAGTACCGTACAAATGGAGCTTTCTGACCAAGGGCGTACACGCTTAGATTTTGCAACGAGCGGTCCACTTAATGAAGACGGCTTATATTATGCGCTTTCTGGTTTTTACCGCTACGACGAGGGCCCTTTAGATACAGGCCTTGAGACTAAAGGTACTCAGTTACGTGGTAATATTCGTAAAGAATTTGATGATGGCTCTGGCTCATTTACGGTTTACGGACAGTACATTGACGACCAAGCTCAGTTTTATTTACCTATTCCACTTGATGGCGAAAGCCGTGAGCGCTTAATCGGTAACGATGGTCGTGAAGTAGAATCACTGCAAACAGCGCAAGTATCTAACTTAACGTACGATACAGCAAATGGTCGTTATGAATCGCCAATCAGCGATGGTGTAGTCACTAAAGGTGGCTCTGTTTCAGTGGTGTTTGAAAAAGAACTCGCTAACGATTTTGCTATCAACATGCGCAGTAAATACGCTAAATACCAACACGAATTTAATTTATTTTTAGATGGCGACGGTATTATTAATGTACCTGAAAGCCAAGACGACTTTTTAGCTAACCGTGGCTTAGGTGATGCAAGCGGCGCTGAGTTTTCTTATGTTAATTCAGGTATCGCACTTGCAAGCGATGACTTACTATTTGCTAACCGCATTTTAGACCGCGACCGCCCAGCTGAAGATTTTTCTGCAGAATTTAATATCATCAAAAGTATTTATGTAGGTGATTTTAGCCATGATATTACAGTTGGTACATTTTTCTCTCACAGTGAAGCCGACGACGATAACGTTATTACGACTTACTTAGGTGAATTTAATAATAACCCTCGCTTAATTGACTTAACGTATACCGATGTTAATGGCGACGAGATTCAATACACACAAAATGGCATTAGTGGGCCAGGTATTTCTTATACTAACCAAACCATTAGCGCTACCCGCCGTGCACTTTATATAGCGGATCAAATGGAAAGTGACGATTGGATTTTTGACTTTGGTGTTCGCTACGAAGAAATTGAAGGCAAAATTAGCCGCGAAGGCAGCCAAGTTGTACAAATAAATAATGACCCATCACTCGCATCTAACTTACAAGTAAACACAACCGGTAGTGGTGTAATGACCTACGGTGAAGTAGATACGTCTGAATTTGCTGTATCGGGTGCGGCGTTATATCGCTTAACAGATAACTTAAATGTATATGCCAATGCATCTCGCGGGTTTTTCTTCCCAGAAATTAGAGGTATTCAGTTTAATGACTTAGGCGAGCCTGCCAGCTACGAAGCCGAAATTGTAGAGCAGGGCGAACTAGGTGTTAAGTTTTTTGATAACGACTTTAGCGGCAGTGTTGCGTTATTTAGAACTGACTTAAAAGATAGACGCAGCGTAGACTTTGTAAACGATGGTAATGGTGGCGTATTAGAGCTGCCAGTTATGCAGTCAACTAAAGCAACCGGTGTTGAGCTTACAGGTCGTTACGATATTACCGATGAGTGGGCTGTTGATGCCAACATGACCTACACCGATCACGAATTTACTGAATTTGATTCAGACCCTTCTATTATTGGTAACGAGTTACGTCGTAAACCAAAAATACTATTCAATACATCTATAAGCTATACCACAGATGACTGGGATGCTTCTATTTATCATAACTTTACAGGTAAAAACTTTGCTAACGATGCAAACTCTGTAGAACTTGATTCATTCCATTTATTTAGATTTGATGCAGGTTATAACTGGCAAGTTGCACCAGAGCAAACAGTCCGCTTAAGCGTTGGGGTATTTAACCTGTTTGATTCTGACGGTGTTACTGAAGGTTCGCCACGTTTAGGCAATAGCCAAACGGCAGATAATCCATACTTTGTAGGTCGCCCGATTCTCCCACGACGCGTTACTTTAAGAGTTAAATACGACTTTTAAATAAATGCTTTATGCCTATTAACTCACTTTGGGGTTAATAGGTTTTTTGCATTGTGATGCATTTTTCAGCTAAGTTAGCTACAGGTTTATCTTTTTGACTAGGCTCGTTTATTAAAAAGATAAGGGCAGGTAGCCATTTGGTATTTTATTTTTGAAAAGGCGCAGTGTTTTCATATTGTGAATACGCGAATTAATTATGAATATATTAGATTTTTCAATAGTTGCTCTTTATCTTGGTGCCTTATTGGTAATGGGATTTATGCTACGCGAACAAACCAATAAAAATGATTACTTTTTAGGGGGTAAAAGCTTAGGTTGGAAACCTTTGGCTTTGTCGGTAATGGCCACTCAGCTTTCGGCTATTAGTTTTATTTCGGCTCCTGCATTTGTTGGTTTGCGTGAAGGTGGTGGTATGCAATGGCTCTCGTATGAGCTGGGTGTTCCGCTGGCGATGATTTTAATTTTAGCAACTATTTTACCCAAGCTTTATAAAAGCGGCATTGTTAGTATTTACGATTATTTAGAGATGCGCTTTGGCCGCTCAACTCGTGTACTTATTAGTGTGGTGTTTCAATTTAGTCGTGCGTTTGCCACCGGTATTATGATTTACGCGGTATCGCTTATTCTACAAGGCACCATGGGAATAGAAGCATGGCAAGCTATTGTACTAACGGGTGTTATAACTGTTTTATATTCACTGCAAGGTGGGATGAAAGCCGTAGTATATGGTGATGCGATTCAAATGATCATCATTGTGTTGGGGACTATTGCTTGTATAGGGTTTGGGCTTTATCACTTAGGTGGCGTTGACTCGTTTATTAGTAATGTTGACTCGAGCCGATTAGAAGCGATTAAGTTTGATTCATTTGGTTTTAGCGGTGACGGCTTTGGCTTTTTACCGATGATTTTTGGTGGTGTGGTACTTTATGCCTCTTACTACGGGTGTGACCAAACGCAAGCGCAACGTGCGCTCAGTGCAAAAGATCCTAAAAACCTACGCTACATGATTTTAGCAAATGGCGTAGTGCGCTTCCCAATTACCATTTTATATTGTGTGTCGGGTTTAATTGTTGGCACACTGGCAATGAGTAACCCTGAATTTTTAGCAAAAATTCCAGCAGATAACCCTGATTGGATGATGCCTATATTTATTTTAGATTACCTACCGCATGGCTTAATTGGTTTGTTAGTTGTTGCTATTTTGTCGGCAGCGATGTCGTCACTAAGCTCTGCGATTAATTCACTTTCGGCCGTAAGTATTGAAGACTACAGCCGTATATCTAACAAAGAGCTCGACCAACCATCTTACTTAAAGTTAGCTAAATACTTAGGTTTAGCATGGGGCGCAATTACCTTAGTACTATCACTTTTTGCTGGCGATATTGCACCAACCATTATTGAAGCGATTAACAAGGTAGGTTCGTTATTTTATGGCCCAATACTGGCGGTATTTTTAGTTGCTGTACTAAGTAAACGCAGTGCTGCATTGCATGCCAATATTGGCTTAATTAGTGGTGTATTAATTAACTTGTTGGTGTCGGTATTTGCGCCTGATATTTTCTGGTTTTGGTGGAATTTTATCGGTTTTGTAAGCGCTACTGTGATTATTTATGTTACGAGTCGTTTAATTCCACGAGAAGTAAACGAAGTAACAAAAGTACAAAATGCCGAGACAGTATCAAACTCAATTTTAACTGGCAAAGATATCGTTATGCTACTTAGCATGTTTATTGTGATGATATTAATTTGTTTAGCTATTCCTTCAATTTTTTCGTGAGCTGTGACTAATGGATTCTAAAAAGTCGTTTTTAATTGATTTATTTACCACTGCGGTAAATGCCTGTAAACCGAGTGCTTGCATGAGTAAGTATTTAGAAAATATAGATGCAAGCAAAGGGTTGTGTGTAGTGGGGGCGGGTAAAGCCGCCGCTGAAATGGCCGCCGAAGTTAATCGCTTTTATGGTGATAAATGTTTTGGCGCAGTGGTAACGCGTTATGGATACGAAAGTAGCGGCGATACTGGGCGAATTAAAGTGCTTAGTGCAAACCACCCAACACCAGACGATAACAGCTTAGCTGCTGGCAAAGAGTTATTGGAGCTTGTAAGAAATAATCCGGCTGATATTCCTATTTTGTTTATTATTTCGGGGGGCGGTTCGTCGTTGATGTGCCTACCTGTTGATGATGTACCTTTTTCACAAAAGCAAAAGCTTAACCAATTTTTACTGAGAAGTGGTGCAAGCGTTGATGAAATTAATGTTGTGCGCAAACAACTCTCACTTGTTAAAGGCGGCAAGTTAGCGCAGGCCGCTAAGTCGGATTACGTTACGCTCATTATTTCAGATGTAGTAGGGGATAAACCAAGTGATATAGCGTCTGGCCCAACTATTAGCGATGCCAGCACAAAAGCCGATGCACTGGCTATTTTACAAAAGTACAATTGGCCGGTAATTAAAGAGGTTCAAGCGCATTTATTAAAACCAGAGCAAGAAAGAGCTGCCGATACTACAGGTGAGTATTTTATTGTTGCAAATGCGCAGCATGCTATTGATAGCGCTATAGGTGTTGCACAGCATCAAGGTTGGGAAACCCAAGTACTAGGATATGATATTCAAGGCGAGGCTAAAGAAGTTGCAAAGCAACATGCGACTATCGCTC
Organism: Pseudoalteromonas sp. SWXJZ10B; assembly: GCF_015864475.1. Classification (NCBI taxonomy): domain Bacteria; kingdom Pseudomonadati; phylum Pseudomonadota; class Gammaproteobacteria; order Alteromonadales; family Pseudoalteromonadaceae; genus Pseudoalteromonas; species Pseudoalteromonas sp. SWXJZ10B. The sequence goes on along the minus strand of NZ_JADYXD010000007.1, from coordinate 22,408 downwards.
TTGAGCAAAAAGCCCAAGGCAAGCGCGTTATGTTGTTCTCCGGTGGAGAGCTTACCGTCACCGTTGCTGATGTTTATGGAGATGGCGGGCCAAATCAAGAATACTTAATGGCGCTGGCTGAGGCACTTAATGGCGAAGCTGGTATTTACGCACTTGCTTGTGATACAGATGGTGTAGATGGTAGTAAAGATGTAGCGGGTGCTTACATAAATAGCACCACAATTACACGCGCTCAAAACGCTGGGGAGAGCCTTCAAGCACAGTTAGAAGGACATAATAGCCATCAGTTTTTTAAAGCAATTGATGATTTAATTATTACTGGGCCAACTAACACAAATGTGAATGATTTTAGAGTGATAGTGATTGAATAGGCGCAGTTTACCTACTTGTTCTTTATAATGGTTTCACGTAATCTTGTGCTCCAATTTTGTTAGGGTTAATACCTATGTTTTCGTTAAACAACAGTAACTTATTACGCTCTGGTTTTGAGCTTGGAAAAGGCGAAAAGCTATTTCAAGATATTGAGCGCGATATTATAAAAGTGGTGTTTTGGGAGAAGTGCGTAACACAAAGCCATATTGTGAGCGCCACTCGTATTCCACAACAAACTGTGTCGCGTTTACTTAAGTCGTTAACTCAGCACGGCGTAATTGTGCAAAGCGATACGCTAATTCCAAATAAAAAAGGTAAGCCAGGGTTTGGCATTGCCCTTAACCCCGATTATGGATTTACCTTTGGCTTAGCTATTTTGCTTGATGCTATTTCGATTGCCGTAATGGATTTTACGGGAAAGGTGGTTTACACCCATATGCAGCTAATGTCGGATATGAGCATTAATAATGTACTTAAATGTGCAAAAAAGCTGGTGGAAGATATAAGCGCTGAGCGCGAAATCCCAAGTGAAAAAGTGCTAGGAATGGGCGTGGGTATCTCTGGCTTTTTTAGCTCAATGGATGGGAAAATGAATACCCATCATATGCTAGAAGAGTGGTCGCAGGTTGATATTATCGATATTGTGTCGCAGCATTTTCAGCTTCCTACTTGGGTTGTTAACGATGCAACAGGCGCAGCTGCAGGTGAGGGCGTTGCTGGTATTGGTCGTGAGTACAAAAACTTTGTTTATATGTTTGTATCGGCCGCATTTGGTGGCGGTATTGTAAATAATGGCGATGTACTGCGTGGTACCTACGGAAACGCAGGTGAGCTTGGCGACATGCTACCGCCTAAATTGTATGCGCACCCTAATCTTGAATTACTAAAACGTATTTTGAAAAAAAATGGCGTAGCCGTTACTTCTATTTACGATCTGCACGACAACTTTGACCCCGATTGGCCAGGCGTTGAAGAGTGGCTGTTTAAAGTTCAAGACTCATTTGATTTAGTGGCAACTTGTTGCTCTGCATTATTAGATGCTGAAGCGATTATTATTGGTGGCCATATTCCAAAAGAATTGGCTGAAAAGGTTATTGCACGTACTGAGGTTTATGCACAATTTAGACGTGGCGCTAAGCGGCCAATGCCTAAGTTGGTGGTATCTAATATTAATAATTTTCCGGTATCAATTGGCGCAGCTACTTTGCCATTTAGAGAGCTGTGTTTGTAGTTTAAGAGGAATTTAAAAACAAAAAAGCCGATATTGTTTATGCAATATCGGCTTTTTAGTGTGGGTTATTTACTCTTCAACGAATGCCTCGCCTTGTGTCATCCACTTAGCAACCGGTTTGCCTTTTAAGTAATGATCAAAGTACTGCATCATACGCACTGAAAAATCGACCTGATTAGGAAACTTTTTCAAGTGGTGTGGTTCACCCTCGTATTGTAAAAATGTAGCATCTTTTCCTGCACGGCGCAGAGCTAAGTAGTACTGCACGCTCTCATGCCAAGGTACTGCATCGTCTTTGTCGCCAGACATTATTAAGATAGGCGTATTAACTTTGTCTGCAAAAAATACTGGTGAGTTTTCTATGTACAGCTCTGGTGCTTCAAATAAGTTTTTGCCAATACGGCTTTGCCCTGTTTCGTATTGAAATTGACGAGCAAGGCCTGACTTTAAACGTATGCCACTGTAAGCACTGGTCATGTTTGATACTGGAGCGCCAGATACAACCGCTTTAAACATATCTGTTTGGGTTATCATAAACGCACTTTGATAACCTGCCCAAGAGTGACCTTGTAAGCCTATTTTATCTGGGTCGGCTATGCCTAAATCTATTAATTTTTGGGTGGCGTTTATCATGGTTTGCGTTGACGATTTACCCGGGTGACCTATTTCAAAACGAATATCAGGTAAAAATACCGCATAACCGTTTGAGGTAAACATAGGGAAGTTAGGGCGATGGTTTAATTCCATTTTTGGAAAATCAAACATACGCTGGCTCATGTAACGGTAAAAATACACAACCACAGGCACTTTATCGCCTTTTTTATATCCCGCAGGTTTTATTAGGACGCCTTGTAAATCTTCGCCGTCAAAGCCTTTATAGCTTATTAGTTCTGGCTTTTCGCCCCATGCAAAATTACTAATTTGTGGGTTTAGGGTGGTCACTTGTTTTGGTGAACTAAAGCTAAAATCTGTTTGGTAGTAATCAGGAAATTGGCTATAAGTTTGCGAGGAAAATAAGTACTTGTCAGCCTTTTTGGCTTTTTTAACCATATCAAAGCGTTTATTACCGCTAAGCACCTTAGTTAGTGTGTTAGTGGTTAAGTCGAGCTTTGCAACTTCGCTTTGTTTAGTTTGTAAGTTAATAGCAGAGACAAGTAATGTATCGCCTTTTTTAAAGCCCACTTGGGTTTTATCAAGCTTAATAACACGGTACTGCGTATTGCTTTGCTTACCATTAGTTAGGCGTTTAGCTTGCTTAGTTTTTACATCAAACGCCCAAATATCGTATTTACTATAAGCAAGCACTTGGCTGCTATCGGTCATCCAACCTGCAAAACCATAACCAGGTTGAGTAGATGGGTAGTCGTGTTTATCATCAGCAAAGGTTGCCTGAATCGCTTTTGTAAGCGGTGTTACTTTATTATTTTTTAAATCTTTTAACTGTATTTGGCTGTCGTTAAAATAAGCCGCAAACTCACCATTAGGTGCAAGGCTCGGTTTAAACGGGTAGTTACTAATAATTGGAGTTTGTTTACCGGTGTTTATATTTACTGCAAAGTAATCAGCAAAAAAACCGCCGTACATTTTTTTTTCTAGGTAGGGGATGTTAGATGAGCCAAGTAAAGACACATCTCGCTGAGGGTTTAGTGCAACCTCAGGCATGTTTGGTGTACTAAGTTGCGCAACTTTTTGCGAGTTAACGTGATACACCGCACTGTAATGGCGATTTTTATTAACTTCGTTCCATTGCTGCTCTTCACGTGGTTTTATTTGCGCATCGTTGTTGTGCCATACATTAAGACCTTTGTGTTCACGAATGGTGTCAAAATCGTATAGTGAGGCTTCGTCGGTATATTCTTTGGCTTTTACTTTAGCTGCTAATTTTGGATGGTTTTCAAAATATAAGCGCTCGCCATTTTCTGACCATTTAAGGGATGCTGTTTTACCTAGGGTCCATGTTTTATCAGGTGAGGCTATTGTTGAAAGTTTATCGTTTTTATATAGCTGTAAACTGTAGCTTCGACGGCGCGTGTCATCATTTACATAGTTACCCAATGTAAACGCTGCAATATTGTCAGTTGGGTGCCACGCTATTTTATTTGCGATTACGCCTGGTTCATCAATTAATACGCTGCAATTAAAGTCACTTAGCTCAATTAACGCTATTTGATTGTTATTACCATCGCTGTAACTTTGACTCACTAATAGCTGGCTGTTAGCTGAGTTAACAGCATAGCTAAATACGTTTTCTATTGTATGGGTGCGTTTATCAGATAAATTTACGATAACAAGCTCATAGCTCTTATCTTTTTTATCGGGCGTGATAGCGTTATCTACTTCGTTTTTAGTGCTATCGGTTTTATCTTCTACTTTTGCGTCATCGTCTTTTTTATTTAAACTATAAGCAAGCCACATACCGTCATCAGATAATGTGTAATCTTTTACATCAGCAAAGCTTTGTTGGGCACCTGATTGTGTGTTTACGAGTACCAGATTGTTTTTAAGTGTGTCTTTTTTTTTGGTTGTTTCTTTTTCAAGTAATGTAGGTACTTGTGTAAAAGCGACCCAGTTAGCGGCTTTATTAATATGAGGTTTAGTGCCGCGCTCTACTTCTGCGATGAGAGTATTGCTTTGTAGTGAGTAAACTTGGCCAGTTGCATTTCCACGATACGGCGTTGCACTAAAAGTGAGTACTTGACCATTGTCAGATAGTTGCGTGCTTTTAGCTGATTTAAAACTAAAAACGTCTTTAAATTGTAGCGATTCTTTGGCGTGTATGCCGGTGCTAGTTAAGCTGGCAACGAGTGCCGTGCTTAATAAGGTGAGTTTTGTTTTCATTATTGATTCTCGTATTATGACATTGTTTCATTGTAACGAGTTTGGCTCACAATTCGAGCGGATCAGATAAATGGCAGCTACATACGACAAAACGACCCGTAGGTCGTTTTTTGGTATTTAATTTATTAATTTAGCAAACATTACAGCCAAATTTTTTGTAGCTCAAGCCATTGTTTTTCAAATTGAACACTTGGCTTTGCTTTAAAGTCGCTACGTACAAACTGATTCATTTTGCCTTCAACGTAGGCAAGTAAAAAGTTTGCAAGTGTAAGCTCATCACTTTGAAAGTTTTTACCTTCACGTAATTTACGCTCACGAAGTACTTGTTTAAACTGAGTTTCTAGTTTTTCAAACAAGCTTTGTACCCGCTCGCGTAAACGTTCCTGCTCACCTTGCAGAGCATCGCCAGTTAAAATACGAGTAATGCCTGGATTTTTTTCAGCAAAGGTTAGAAGTAATAATAGAATGTTATAAATGCGCGTTTGGCTTTCTTTTTCGTTTTCAATAATAATATTTATACGAGATAAAAGGGTATCTTCAATAAACTCAATTAAGCCCTCAAACATACGCGCTTTGCTCGGAAAATGACGGTATAGCGCGGCTTCAGACACACCCACCTCAGCAGCTAGTTTTGCTGTGGTGATACGTTGTCCTAAATTAGTTTCTAACATTTGTGCGAGTGCTTGCAGTATTTGCTCTTTGCGATTACTTCTTTTTGTCGCAGGCATGAACATTCCTTTTTATTAGTTATTCTTAGTGGCGCAGTTAAGAACCCTAGTCATTTTTTGTTCAAATGATTGGCGTATGTTAATGTTTTATTCAGTTTGTTTCCAGCCTTTTATAGATGTTTAGCCAGCTGTTCGATCACCTTGCGAGCTATTTCTATTTTACTTATTGTTGGTAATTCTAGTTGTTCATTATGCCAGTACAGTGTTAAAGCATTATGATCGGAATTAAACCCTAAGCCACTTTTTGATACGTCATTAGCGCAAATCATATCTAGATTTTTATTTTGTAGTTTACCTTTAGCATAGCTTTCTACATTTTGAGTTTCGGCGGCAAACCCCACAGTATAAGGACGGTTTTGTTTAAGGTTGGCAATAGCTGCAATTACGTCAGGGTTTTTAGTTAAAGTAAGGGTCAGTTCGTCGCCTTGTTTTTTCATTTTTTGAGTCGCAATGTTTGCAGCTCGATAATCTGCTACAGCAGCGCAGCCAATAAATGCATCTGATTGTGGTGCATAGGTAAGTGACTCAGTTAATAACTGCTCTGCACTTTCTATATTAATAAGGTTTACGCCAGTAGGGGCTTTAATGTTTACAGGGCCTGAAATTAAATTAACCTCTGCACCGAGTTGCAAAGCGGCTTCTGCCAGTGCATAACCCATTTTTCCAGAGCTGTGATTTGATATAAAACGTACCGGGTCGAGAGGCTCTCGCGTTGGGCCTGCCGTTATTGTAATTGTTTTTCCTGCAAGTAATAGCGGTTGCTCTTTTGCTATACATAGCGCAACTAGCTCATGTGGCTCTAACATGCGTCCAGCGCCTACATCGCCACACGCTTGCTCACCTTTACCTGGGCCCCAAATAAGTACGTTACGTGCTTTTAATGTGGCCAAATTAGCTTGTGTAGCTGCGTGTGCATACATTTGCTGGTTCATTGCTGGTGCAACGGCTACTTTTGCAGGCGTTGCTAGCAGTAACGTTGTTAGTAGGTCGTCAGCAATGCCGGCTGCCATTTTAGCAATAATATTACACGTCGCTGGAGCAACTAAAATTAAGTCAGCCCATTTTGCAAATTCAATATGCCCCATTGAAGCTTCAGCAGAAGGGTCTAGTAATGAGTCAGAGACTGTTTCTCCACTAACGGCTTGCATGGTCAGTGGTGTAATAAAGTGTTTAGCTGATTCAGTCATAACTACTTTTACTTCACAACCAGAGTCTTTTAATCGCCTAACGAGTTCTGCACATTTATAAGCTGCAATACCGCCGGTAATACCTAGTACAATTTTTTTGTTTGTTAAGTTAGTCATGGATGTTCATCAGTTTTTATTAAATATTGGGCTTAAAATAACAAATCTTTACCCATACAGCGAAGTTTTTTAATTCGAAATAACAGGCTAAATTTCAAATTTGCATTACATTTATAAGACACTTTCGCCTCTCAAGGATGAATAATGCAACTTACTTCACTACCAAACTCACTGCGACCTCGTGAAAAATTGATCGCGAAAGGGGCTAAGGCGCTCAGCGATGCAGAGCTTCTTGCCATATTTTTACGAACAGGGTTACCGGGAATGAATGTTATTGAGTTGGCTCAGCATTTATTAAACGAGAATAAAACACTGCATAATTTGTTTAATGCCAGTATTGAAGAGTTTTGCTCTCAAAAGGGGTTAGGGACTGCTAAATATGTACAGCTACAAGCTGTGTTAGAGCTAAGCCAGCGTTATATGCAGGAGCGTTGCCAACGAGACGCGGTATTTAATTCACCCAATTCAGTTTACGATTACCTAACAATTCAAATGCGAGGCTTGCAGCAAGAAGTATTTATGGTGTTATACCTAGATAGCCAAAATAGATTAGTAAAAGACGAGATACTTTTTTATGGCACTATTAATTCTGCCAGTGTGTATCCGCGTGAAGTGGTAAAAGCAGCGCTTAAAAATAACGCAGCCGCTGTTATTTTTGCACATAATCACCCAAGTGGTATTGCAGAACCGAGCCAAGCAGACAAACTTATTACTAATAAATTGCAGCAAGCACTGCAATTGGTCGACATAAGTGTGCTCGATCACATCATTGTGGGCGGAGAAACGTGTGTTTCGTTTGCCGAGCGAGGCCTGATTTAGCTTTGTTAGATACAGAAGTGTGTTAAAAATGAGCTGTTTAACGTGTTTTGGCAAATTAGTTTAATTTAAATGCAGTTTTTACTTTCCCTAAGGGCATTCGATCTTTATAATTAGCCGCTATCAAATTTACATATATGAGCTGATTGGATAGATCAGTGTTTGATCTTTGCCTGTAAAAGCTGTATAAAGAGCGCCCTTCGATTTATCTCTAGGGCGGAAATACACGGCCTTAGATTAAATTAAGCTCGAGCGAAGTTATTGGAGATATATAGACATGTCTAAAGTATGTCAAGTTACAGGTAAGCGTCCTGCGGTTGGTAATCACCGTTCACACGCGAGAAACGCGACTAGACGTCGTTTCCTACCTAACCTACAAACACACCGTTTTTGGGTTGAAAGTGAAAAACGTTTTGTAACATTACGCACTACTACTAAAGGTATGCGTATTATCGATAAAAAAGGCATCGACACGGTTCTTACAGAAATCCGTGCTCGCGGCGTTAAAGTTTAAGGATCTGAATCATGCGCGATAAAATCCGTTTAGTTTCAACTGCCGGTACTGGTTTTTTCTACACTACTGACAAAAACAAACGTAACATGCCTGAGAAGATGGAAATCAAAAAGTTTGATCCAAAGATTCGTAAACATGTTCTTTTTAAAGAAGCTAAAATTAAGTAATTTTAGTTCTTTTAGAATTTAAAAACCCAGCTTAGGCTGGGTTTTTTGTTTTTAAAAATATGATTAGTGAATTGATATAAAAAAACCTCGTTGGCATAACCAACAAGGCTTTTAAATCAATAAATGAAAACACAATTATATTTTTGTGAATGCATCTTGTAGTGGTGGTACTACTTGCTTTTTACGGCTCAGTACACCATCTAACCATACTTTATCATTCTCTGGTTTTACACCGTAAGCCTGCTCAACTAAGTTTGCATCGTCAGATACAATTAGCATTTCTGAGCCTTCTTTCATTATATCGGTAAGCAGTAAAAATACCGAGTGGCGGTTGCCCTCAACTTTTAGCTTAGCAATATCGGCTGCAAGGTCTGTTTTAATATCGTCAAAAACAGCAAGGTCGATTACTTCTAGTTGGCCAATGCCTACCAGGTTACCGTTCATGTTGAAATCTTTAAAGTCACGCATTACTAAATCACGTGCTGGTGTGTCTTCTACCGCAGATTTAACACGGAACATATCCATACCCAGTTCTTTAAAGTCTTCTACGCCTGCAATTTCAGCTAGCGCTTCAACACATTTAATATCGGCAGTGGTACATGTTGGTGATTTAAATATGACTGTGTCGCTTAAAATTGCACACATCATAATACCCGCGATGTCTTTAGGGATTTCTACGCTGTAGAAGTCGTACATCATTTTAATAATGGTGTTTGAACAACCAACAGGACGAATCCAACATTCAAGCGGGGTAGATGATGTTAAGTCACCTAATTTGTGGTGATCTACCACGCCAACAACGCGAGCTTGGTCGATATCATCGGGTGCTTGTGTTTTTTCTGTGTGATCTACAATATACACATCTTCACCCGCGTAGCTTAATTTAAGCTCTGGTGCTTCGAAGCCAAATTTATCAAGGATAAATTGAGTTTCAGGTGAAATTTCACCAAGACGAGTTGGAATTGCAGGCTCATCGATTTGGTTTTTTAAATAAGCCAGTGCAATTGCACCACAAATAGAATCTGAATCTGGGATTTTATGGCCCACTACATACATAGACATTGACGGAACTCCTTTAAATTTGCCGATATTCTAACAAAGTCTGCGGCCTTTAACATATAGACAGCGCAATTAAGTTTTAGTTACACTTTAAAATCTTGAATTTACTAGGTGTATTAATATGCGACTGGGCCGTAAAGGTTGGAACAACGTTATAATATTTTCGATGTTGATTATGATCTTCTTCTTAAATGGCTGGCATAAGCAACTTTTGGGAGGGGAGGATAAACCAACATTACAAGCCGTACTCCCCCAGCAAAGTTTTGTACTGACACTGCAATTTGTTGATCAAAAAATTGAGCGAATAGGAACAAGCTGGCGTACAACCCCACTACAAAAAGACATACCGCTTGTGTGGCAAGCATCTGAGCAGCAACTTAGTGATTTAATTAACCAATGGCAAAGCGCGCAGTTAATGGGTGTTAACGAATCTGTTGTTTTTAATCCTAATGCACCTTTATATGTTGCTACATTTGAGTTGGCTGGCGAGAGTTTACCTTGGGTTTATTTGCTTTATAAAGGCGATGGGCAATATTACTTACTCGAAAAGAGTAGCCAACGAATACTCGCACTCGATTTAAAAACTGCACAGCAGTTATTTCCTAGTTTTGATTTTTCACAAAGTGAGTCTAATTAATGCCTGAATTACCAGAGGTAGAAGTGAGCCGAATGGGCATCACTCCCCACGTACAAAACCAAGTTGTTACAAAGGTAAATATTTACAATGCCAGTATGCGCTGGCCAGTGCCAGATGACGTGTATCAACTTGAAGGGCTAATTGTTACTAGTATTGAACGACGAGCTAAATACTTACTTTTACACTGTGAACTTGGGAGCACTATTTTACATTTGGGTATGTCAGGTAATTTACGTGTTGTAGATAAAAGTGAGCCGCTTAAAAAGCATGACCACGTAGAGTTTATTTTTGGTAACTGTAAAGCACTGCGCTTAAATGATTCTCGTCGCTTTGGTTGCTGCTTATGGCAAGAGCCAGGTGAAGTGCATAAACTACTCTCTAAGCTTGGTCCTGAGCCGCTTACCGATGACTTTTTTGCTAAACGCGTGTACGAACAGTCGCGCAATAAAAAAGTACCCGTAAAGCAATTTATTATGGATAACGCAGTGGTGGTTGGTGTTGGTAATATTTACGCGAATGAATCGTTATTTAAAGCGGGTATACATCCAAAGCGAGAAGCGGGAAAAGTATCGCTCAAACGTTATCAAGCACTTATCCCTATTATAAAAGACACGCTTGCTGCGGCCATTATGCAAGGCGGTACAACGCTTAAAGACTTTGCACAAAGTGATGGTAAGCCAGGGTATTTTGCTCAAGAGTTATTAGTATATGGGCGCAAAGGCAAGCCATGTATGACGTGTGAAAACGAATTGGAAGAAATTAGATTGGGGCAGCGCAGTACTATTTTTTGCTCAAATTGCCAAAAGTAGTTATCTAGTTATTTTAATTTTATCGATTCTAAATTTAATGATATTTAAGGGCCAGCTTTAAAAGCTGGCCCTTTATTTTAAAGCTCGAACGGTGCTACACCGACCGCTTTCATTTTATATCCTACCTGCGCTATTTCGCCCGACCATGTTTCAGTACTTATTATTCCAGTTACAACAATTGCGTCGTATAGGCTATCTATTGGTACTCCACCTTTAATTGTTACATGGACTATTTGATTTGGCGGTGGTGGTGGTACGTGTATACAGGCGCCAAAATAAGGGACGAGTAAAAACTCGGTAATGACTTCGCTATCGCCCTCAAGCGGTACAACAAAGCCGGGTAAGCTTACCGATTGCCCATCAAGTGCTTTTACTACTGGTGCATCTAAATCGGGTTGCACCCAGTTTTGATCACTACCTTCGTGATTAGCTTGTGCTTGAGTGTCTATTTGCACGTGGTTTTTAGGGATTAAGTCTTCCCAAAAAATTTCTTTTGGTGGATTAGCATAACTCGCTACACTTATAAATAATAAGCCAATAGCAGCAATGTACTGAAAAGCTGTTTTAAAAAATGTCATAAAATCCCTAAAAATTATGCTTTTATACTCATACCATCGCTGAGTGAATAAAAATAAGCGCGAGTAGCGGGTATTAAGCCAATAATAAAACCGGCTGCCATAATAACGCCGATTAAGCCCAGTTCATAGTAAGAGAGTATTGTGATATTTACGCTTATACCGGCATGGCTTTGTAAGTAACCGCCGGCTGAAAAAATAACTAAATAGTAAAGCACACTACCTACTAGGCAACCAAGTAAAGTGGTCAGTAGTGACTCAATACTTATAAGTGTAAATAAATGCCAAGGGCGAGCGCCTACCGAACGTAATATAGCAAGTTCGCGACGACGCTGACTTAAATTTGCAAGCAATGTCGTTAGCATGCCAAGTAGGCTTACTAACACGACAACAGCTGAGAATAGTAACAGTATCTTTTCTACTATGGCGAGCATTTCCCATAACTCTTTAAGTGTTACGGTTGGCATAATGCCAAGCAGGGCTTCTGGCTTATATTGATTTATATTGCGCCTAATTTGTAGTGTGTACAAAGGCGAATTAAATCCCATTAAAAATGCTGTAATTTGTTTAGGATGCCCAACTAGGTTGTTATGTTCGTCATGCTCAAGGCTCGCTTTACCGCCGTGAATTAAATCGATTGCAGCCAAAGGGATATGCAGCGTTTTATCAACAGGCGTGCCAGTAGGGTTTAAAATACCGACGACTTTAAATGGGTTATCGTCATGATGATGAAAGCTGGTGTTCCCCATACCGTGCGATATAACAATAGAGTCGTTAAGTTTATAACCTAATTTATTTGCAACTTCACTACCTAGCACCACTTCGTTAATTGCAGCAAAAGGGTGGCCTTTGTTAAAGGTTAAATTTTGTTTTTTTGCAAAGCGATAATGGCTAAAGTAATCAAGTGTTGTGCCTAGTACCGCTTGGCCTTTATGGCTGTCGCCTAGGCTTATAGGTATGCTCCATTTTACGCCTCGCTGACTTGTTATGTATTCATAACTTTTCCAGCTTACGCCGTTATTAGTATGGCCGATTCTAAATACTGACGAAAGCAGCAACTGTATGTCGCCGGTACGTGCACCAACAATTAAATCAGTGCCCGAAATAGTATTACTAAAACTACTTTTAGCATCAATTCGTACACGTTCAATACTTAAAAGTAGCGTTACACTAATTGCGATAGTAAATAATGTAAGCAGTACACTTGCGCGGCGGTTTAATAAGCTTTTGTAAGCAAGTTTAGCGAGAATCATACTTGTTCCTGCAAGCTTATAAGGTCAATGGAGCGGTCAAATAAAGGCTTTAGTGTTTCATCGTGGCTCACAAATACCAGCGTACTATTAGATAACTTTGCCTGCTCAAACAGTAACTTTATAAAGCTTTCACGGTTATTTGTATCGAGTGCAGATGTGGGCTCATCAGCAATTATTAATTCAGGGCTGCCTATAAATGCGCGAGCTGCAGCAACGCGCTGTTGCTGTCCAATACTCAATGTCGCTACATCTTTATGGTGATACTGCTCAGTAAGGCCTAAAGCATTTAATAACCGCATCGCTTCTTTTTGTAAGGCAGAGTTTTTATTTGATGATTTCTTTAATATTTTTTGTTTTCGGCTTTTTGAAAACTCACACCCAAGCGTTATATTTTCAATAGGGGTTAAATAAGGAAGCAGGTTAAAGTTTTGAAAAATGTAGCCAATGTGATCCGCTCTAAAAATATCACGGGTAGTATTGCTTAATGTAGTTAGGTTTTGGTCTAAAATTGATACCTCACCGCTGGTGGCTGTATTAATGCCAGCAAGAATCGCTAACAATGTCGATTTACCTGAGCCACTAGGACCGTGTAAAAAAATATGCTCACCTTTTTCTATAACTAACTCTTTTATGTTGAGCGTGGGTGAGCTATCGCTTTTATGCCACTTAAAAGTTACGTTTTTTAGGTTGATCATTACTTTATTTTACCATTTCCAATAATTGAGGTTTCTGCGCGTTTTAAATTGCCTAATAATATTAAATGGCTTAGGTTTTAGTTTATCTTCACTTAATAAAAACTCATTTGTTGCAGCAACTACGCGTTCACTCGACTGCCCATCAGTATATGGATGAAGCTCTTGGCAATAGTTTTCAATGTTTTTCATAAGTGTTTTAGGGTACGTGAAAGCCTGCTCTAAGGCTTCTTCAACTTTATTAGGGTCTGTTACATTAAGTAGGTGTTCCTCAGGAGCATTATTACAAAAGGTGACCACAGGTTTTCGTTGGACTAAAAACATTAAAAGTACTGATGATGTATCGCATAACATAACATCGGCTGATTTTAATAAAGGGACTACGTCGTCGGTCTCAATAAACGTTAAATTTTGATTGCTTAATGCCTTATATTTGTTCACCAATTCAGTTGGCATTTTTGGATGAAATTGCATTAAAATTCGCCATTTCCCGGTTTCACTAAAATGTTTTATTTGCTCATATAGCTTTGGAGCAAGCGATAGTCGCTTTGAAAATGTAGAGCAGATTAATAAGGTTGGTCGGGTGTCTGATTTATTTGTATAAGGCGTTTCGGTGATGCCATCAAATAATCGGTCAAGAGGAGGCCAGCCAGTTTCTGTTACCTTGAAATAGCCTAGTTTTCTTTGTAAGGCTTTAAATGGGATTGTTGTATTTGGGCCTTGCGTACAATACAGGTCGAAACAACCTCTAGCTTTAAGGTGATCGTTATTCCCTTTTTTATCTAGCTTACCTGCATCAAAGCCATGAAACACACCTACTTTGATACCAGGGAAAAAAGTGGGTATTAAATTAGCCGGTGCAAACGTTGCATCGGGTTTCCATTCGTGAATATCTTCTATTGTATTAAGCCGTTTTTCTTCTTTTTTTAAAAAATTAGGATTGACTGCCAAACCTTGTAAAAACCAGCGCACTTCACCACCATTAGCTAATATTGCAGCCTGAATAGGCCTCAAAATAGCATATGAATAATTTTGAGAAATATACATCAAGTATTTTTTATTTTTAGTGGCAGTTAAGTAGTTCAAGCTATCTCCTCAGGCTGGTTGGCACATTAAGTTTACCCCATTGCGACTCGCTTATAAATATATGCCTTTATTTGTTTTAAGCATCCGATTGAGCTTTGAGGTTGGCTAGATTATTATACAGCCCATATAACCCCATACCATACTTTGCTCAAAGAGCATCCCTAACCCCGGAGATAGCATGACTAGCTATAAAGTTTTAGACGTAAACGATGATTTACCCATTCGTACCAAAGGTGAAGTACACAGCGGTAAAGTTCGTTCAGTTTATTGGTTAACTGATGAAGACAGCGCACGATTAATTAAAGACAAAGGCTACCAAGTACCGACAGGTACTGAGCTTGCGATTATGGTTATTTCAGACCGAATTTCTGCATTTGATTGCATTTGGCAAGGCGAAAATGGTTTAAATGGCGTACCAGGTAAAGGTATAGCGTTAAACTCAGTGGCAGCCCATTGGTTTAAGTTATTTGATAAGGCAGGCCTTGCGGGGAATCATATTGTTGATATTCCGCATCCGTATGTGTGGATTGTACGCAAAGCCAGTACAGTAAAAGTAGAGGCAATTGCTCGCCAATATATTACGGGTAGCATGTGGCGCGATTACGCCAAAGGCATACGTAACTTTTGTGGTATTGACTTGCCAGAGGATTTAAAAGCGAACCAAAAGCTTGATAACGTTTTAATTACGCCATCAACAAAAGGTATTATTGAAGGCGTTGCCGATATTCCGGCCGTTGATGATGTAAATATTACTCGCGCTAACATTACTAATAACTTAGATGTATTTAACTTTAAATCGGCAGATGATGTAACAAAATACGAAAAACTGTTAGTTGAAGGTTTTAAATTAATTAGTGATGAACTTGCTAAGCTTGACCAGATTTTTGTAGATACAAAATTTGAGTTTGGTTATGTAGAGGATTTAAATGGCGCACAGCAACTTATTTATATTGATGAAGTAGGCACGCCAGATTCATCGCGTATTTGGGATGAAGCTGCATACAAAAACGGTAAAATTGTTGAAAACTCTAAAGAAGGCTTTCGCCAATTACTTATTAATAATGTGCCAGAGAGCGACGTATTATTAAATAAAGATCGCATGAGTGAGCGTGAGCAGTTAGCAAAAGATTATATTTTACCTGAATCAGTAATGCTTGAAGTGTCAAATACCTATGTTGGCATAGCGAGTAAAATTGTAGGTAAAGATATTGTGATCCCTGAGAATCCTCGCCAAGAAGTAATTACTATTTTAGATAACGATTACGGATTAATTGTTAAATAGCAGCACTTAAGTGCTAACAAAGCCAGTAACTAAGTCTTTATTTTTAGTTACTGGGCTATAATTCTTGCAATTAGTGCTCGTCTCTAATTAACTTAACCTAACATTAATATTTAGGTGTTGTTATGTTTGAGCGGGCATTGCAAAAATTTGTAAAAAGCAGTTACTTTTTAGCTATAGGTTTGTTTTTTAGTCAGTTTGCTTTAAGTGCTAATATTGAATTAGTAATAGAAGATCAACACGGCCAAAAGTTATCAGGTGCAGTGGTTGAGCTTAATATTGCTGACAAACAAGCCACACCATCAAATTTGCCCATTGCTATAATGGATCAAGTCCATAAGCAGTTTTTACCCGAATTATTAGTTGTACAACAGGGTCAAAAAGTTAACTTTCCTAACAGCGATAATATTCGCCATCATGTTTATTCTTTTTCACAAGCTAAGCCTTTTCAACTAAGATTATATTCAGGGCAACCAAAAGAGCCCATTACGTTTGAGCAACAAGGGGTTGTTGTTTTAGGGTGTAATATTCATGACTCTATGGTTGGCTATATCTATGTAGCTAGTAGTGAATCCGTATATAAAACAGATAAAAAAGGCTATGTTAGTTTGCCTATTAATACGCTGCCTGCACAAGTGAGTGTGTGGCACCCTTTACAAACAGCGCCATTGGAGAATAAAAAAATGATAACAATTAGTTCTCAAAAACAGTTACAGATAACAGTAAACACATCGACCCCAGCACCTAGAAATACCTTTGGTAGTAAGTTTAAGGCTGGTAATGACTAATAGTTTACGAAATCGCATAACCATTTTATGTGTTGGCTTAGTGTTATTAACCACTATGGTCAGCTTGTTTAGTTTTTGGTGGTCTACGAGTAAGTTTCAAGAAGAAAAAGTAAATCAAGACATTACCGTAGCGCAAAATGTTTATAAGCAATATTTAAAATCAAAAGAAAGCCTACTACTAACCGCAGCAAAAGTACTCACCTCCGACTTTGGTTTTAAGCAAGCTGTAGCAACGCGGGATGCCGGGACAATAAGCAGTGTGCTGTTTAATCATAGCCAACGTATTGATGCCGAATTAATGCTGCTACTTGATTTATCGGGTAGGCTAATTTCCGCCAATACTAACGAAGACGCTTTTGCACATAACTTAAAGCCGTTAATGGAAGAGCTTTTAAGTGCGCCAGAAGAGTCTAGTTTTGTGGTGCTAAATAACGAGCTTTACCAAATTATTTTATTACCCGTAAGAGCGCCACGTACAGTGGCCTATAGTTTGGTGGGTTTTAAAATTGATGACAATGTAGCCCATGAACTAAAAAGCTTAACAGGCATGGATGTGAGCTTTATAGGTAGCGCTGACGATATTGTTATTAGTTCATTAGCTAATCGCCCTGAGCAATTTGAACCTGTTAGCTATTTTAGTACCGTAACCACATCGCGTTTTTTTGGTGAGTATTTGGTGTATCGTAACCGAGATATAGATTTACCATCGTTGTTGACCCATCCTATAATTATTTTACTGAGCGCCGATTTAACACAAAGTTATAGTGACTTCGAAAAACTTCTTTTTACACTTATTATTTTAGCTATTTTAACTATGTTTGTAGGTGTTATTACGAGCAGCATATTTGCAAATAACTTAACTACGCCACTTACTCAACTAGCTGTAATAGCAAGGCAATTTGCACAAGGTAATTATGCTTTTGAATTTAAAGGGCGAAGGCAAAGTACCGAAATAGACACGCTAGTCGCAGCGTTTGATAGCATGGGTAATGATATTAATCAGCGCGAGCAACAAATTAGCTTTCAAGCCAGACACGACTCCCTAACAGGCTTTTATAACCGCTCAGCCATGCTTGAGGTGCTTGATGAAGAGTTAGATTCATCAGCCGAGTACACGCTCGTTGCAATAGACATCAAAGGTCTTCGCCATATAAACGATAAGCTCGGTCCGCGCATTGGTGATGACTGCCTAAAGGCGGTTGCTTGCAGGATAAGTGAGTTTTCGGATGAGTTAGGGGGCTTTCATGCTCGTATTGGCGGCGATGAGTTTTTAACTGTGTTTCCGACTGCGGCAGCGCGCGAACACAAAAGCGGTATTGTTGGCTTAATGGCACAATTACAAGCGTGCTACACCATTCAAAAACTAAAAATTAACTTACGCTTTAGTGCGGGCATTGTGCAGTATCCTACGCAAGGAATTGCAAGTGATGACTTAATGCGCCGCGTGCTAATTGCTGTTGAAAGTGCTGCAAACACACAAGAGAGCATACATTATTATCAAAATGGTGAAGACGAGGCGCACTTAGAGCGCTTAATAATGCTTGATGAATTAAAGCAGGCTATTAGTGATGATGATGGTCAGTTATTTATGACCTATCAGCCAAAATTACACATGAAAACGCAAAAAATAGATAAAGTTGAGTCGCTTATTCGCTGGCAGCGAAAAGATGGTAGCTGGGTTAATCCTGAACTGTTTATTGACTTGGCTGAGCAGTCGGGCCTTATTGTTGAACTTACAGGGTGGGTTGTTAATACGGTTGTAGCACAAGTAGCTGATTGGCAGTTTAAAAATATAAACTTACAGGCTGCAATAAATGTATCTGCGCAAGATATAGCATTTCCGGGCTTTCATGCTGCATTAGTTCGTACGCTTAAAAAGTACAAAGTAGACCCTAAGCTGATCACTATTGAGCTTACTGAGCGCGATATGATCGAAAACGAAGAAAAAGGTATTAAAGCGCTCGAAAACCTAAAGGCAATTGGCGTTAAAATATCATTAGATGATTATGGTGTAGGGCAAACATCACTTGGTCGATTAAAAATGTTACCGATTGATGAGCTTAAGCTAGATAAGTGCTTTATCCTAAAACTTGATGAATCGCAAAAAGATCAATTTATAGTGCAATCATCAATTACGTTGGGGCATCAGCTAGGTTTCTCGGTTGTAGCTGAGGGGGTTGAAACACTTGGCTCATTAAATTTACTTAGAGGTATGCAGTGCGACCATGCACAAGGCTATTACTTAAGTAGGCCTTTAAAAGCAGAACTATTAGAAGAATGGCTGGAGGAATACTATGAAAAAAATTAAATACTTATTAGCAAGTTTGTTTTTAATAATTAGTGTACCGAGCATTGCAAGCAATGGAAAACTGCTAGCTACGCCGGGAGTTTCTCAAATTGAAGGCAGTGGCGGCGGTGGTATTGTACCGTGGGCACAACTTGCTGGGTACGCAAGTGATGATGAATTTTCGGTAAATGGCTTTTGTAGCCGCGCAGATGTAACCGACTACACACTTGACGTATGTGGTGCACAACTTAATTTATTTAATCGTGTTGAGCTTAGTTATGCCCAACAGCGCTTTGATGTACCAGCACTTGATGCTGAAATAGAGCAATCAATTACAGGTGCTAAAATACGTTTATATGGTGATATTGTTTACAGTGATTGGCCACAACTTAGCTTAGGTATTCAGCATAAATCACTGGATGATGGCAGTATTGCAACGCTTGTAGGCGCAGAAGATACCAGCGGCACTGACTACTACCTTGCTGCTAGTAAATTACATTTAGGGGCTATTGCTGGTTATAACTGGTTTTGGAACGTAACTACACGATACAGCGAAGCTAATCAACTTGGTTTGCTTGGCTACGGTGGAGAAAATGGTAGTGGTAAAGTGCTATTTGAAGGCAGCACAGCTATATTTTTTAGTCGTGAAGTAGCCGTAGGTGTTGAGTATCGTCAAAAATCAAATAACTTAAACTTAGGCGAACAAGATTGGAAAGACTTATTTGTAGCATGGATGCCTAATAAGCACGTAAGTGTGACAGCGGCTTACCTTGATTTAGGAAGCATTGCAGGGGCTGACGATCAAACAGGTTGGTATTTATCGGTAACAGGGTATTGGTAATGAAAAGCGTTAGTATTTTTTTGATTTGTTTAGGGTTGCTTAGTGGGTGCGCGAACTCTACTAAGCTCTCACTTTATCAAAAGCTGGATGGTAAAGCGGGGATAGGCAGAATTATTGATAGCTTTATCTATCAAATAGGTAATGACGAGCAGATAATTCATTACTTTGAACACAGTAATATAGCGTACTTTCGCCAAGGGTTTATTACTCATATGTGCATGTTAGTAGAAGGCCCATGTACATACGATGGCGACTCTATGGTGGCTATTCATACTGGTATGCATATTACAGAGAAAGATTTTAATCATGTTGTTGATTTGCTTATAAATGCAATGAATGAGCAAAATATTAGCCATAGCTTACAAAACGATATTCTTTCTAGAATGGCGCCACTTCGTAGTGAAATTATAAAAATGTAATCACTTTGTTTTTGTTATGCTCCTTTCAAGGTAGAATATAAAGAAAAAATAATAGTGATCCTATATGAATATAATTTTTGATACACAAAGCCTTTACTATCTCCCTCAGTATATCCCTGTATATAAAGAATTATGTAGAAATGGCATCAAAAGTAAATTTGTATTTTATAAAAATAGCCATGAACATTTAATTCAGCGTGTTATAGATGACTATGACTTAGAGCACATCTGGGTTAACGAACAACAACAATCAATTGCTTATTACGAAAATGAAAAAGCTGATTGGGTTTTTTTTGCTAACTCTTTTTGTTACCTAGACCGCTTACATAAAGTATCTAAAAGCGCTCAGCTCGGACATGGAATAGGCCCTAAATCAAGTTACTATACTAAGTCTAGTCAAGCAATGACAGTTAGGTTTGTTGAAGGTCAGTACAGACTAAACCGTTTAAAATCAATGTATCCAAATGATGAATTTGTTGATGTAGGCTTTTGCAAATTAGACCCTATTTTCAATAAGGAAAAAATTGATGGCACGTTAGAATTAACTAACTTTGATAATAAAAAACAAACTATTTTATACGCTCCTACATTTTATCCAAGCAGCTTAGAGTTATTTCCTGAAAATTGGCCGGAACATTTTGGCGATTACAACATCTTAATAAAACCTCATTACTTTTCTATTAGTAAAGAGCGTTACAAAAAACACGTGAAATTGCTAGATCATTGGTCAACGTATCCCAATGTATATTTAGCAAAAGTAGAAGATTATTCGTTAGTGCCTTTTTTAGATAAAGCAGATTTATTGATTAGTGATGCATCATCAGCTTTATTTGAATTTGCTCTGTTAAACAAGCCGGTCATTTGGTGCGATTTTTTGAAGTTGCGTTGGGGATACAAAGGAATATTTTCATATCGTTTTAAAAAGCGAATGGATCAAGATTATGGTGAGTATGCGAATGTTGCTATACACGCCAAAAAATATAAAAACCTTAAAAAGTTAGTTGAACAACAACTGGCTGAACCAGAAAGCTTAGCTAATATTAGATTGTCTTTATCAGAAAAGTTAGCGGGTAAAATGGACGGTAAAGCAAGTAACAGAATTGTTCAATATTTAATAAAAAATAAATAACTATTACAAAAGTATTTGGATGTAATCGAACTACTAAAAGGATTTATAAACTCTAAATTATAATTGGGCTTTAGAAATGAAAAAAATTGGATATACAACGGGTGTTTTTGACTTATTCCACATAGGTCATTTAAATATTCTGAAAAGAGCCAAATTAGAGTGTGATTACTTAATTGTGGGTATTACTACCGATGAGTTAAGCAAGTCAGCTAAAAATAAAGAGCCAGTGATTCCTTTTCAGGAGCGTATGGAAATAGTTGAAGCAATAAAATTTGTTGATGAAGTTGTTCCCCAGGTTAACTATGACAAAGAAGAAGCCTGGAACAACTTAAAATTTGATAAAATGTTCGTGGGTGATGATTGGAAGGGCACCGATAAGTGGAACCAAATAGAAGCTGACTTTAAAAAGTTTAATGTTGAAATATGTTATTTCTCTTATACCTCTCATACATCTAGTACGAAATTAAGAAACGTATTAGACAAAATATGTAGTGCTAAATAATTAATGAAAAACCTAATTAGCTGTCAGCAATTACACGAGCAACTTAATAATCCTGCATTAGTGATATTTGATGCAGGTATGCTGCGCCCAGGTGTTTTGGGTACTTATTCGCCGCAAGCAATGCTGCCTAACGCTAAACGTTTTGACATAAAAAACGAATTGGCCGATAGATCAAATCCCTTACCAAGTATGGTATGCAGCGAGCAGCAGTTTACCCACATGATGCAAAATGCAGGTGTAAATAACGACTCGTTTATAGTTGTATACGAAGATGGCGGTTTATTTAGCGCAGCAAGAGCGTGGTGGATGTTTAAAGCTATGGGGCATCACAATGTTAAAGTACTCAGTGGTGGCCTTAAAAAGTGGTTAGAGAGCGATTACGCCACACAACAAGGTTATAGCAAAGCGTCAGGTAAAGGTGATTTTACGGCAAACTATAACTCTGCGTATTTTATTAATAGCCAACAAGTGGTTGACGTAATCGATGAGCCCAGCACTGCATTGCTAGATGCACGTGCTTATAAGCGTTTTACAGGCGAAGAAAGTGAACCCCGAAAAGGTATGCGTAGCGGGCATATCCCAAATAGTCGCTCGTTACCTTTTATGAATTTACTCAATAAAGGTGAAGCAAAACCACTTACTGAAATTAAAGCGATATTTAATGACGTGGTTGATGATGCGCAGCAGCTACAATTTAGCTGTGGCTCAGGTATTACAGCCTGTGTTTTAGCGTGATTTGCTACCGAGTGTGGTTACAGTAATTTAAGCGTTTATGATGGTTCGTGGAGTGAGTGGGGCGCAAGTGATTCATTGCCCATCGCCACGGGAGAAAAGTAGACGTGTTGGATATGTAAAGCTTGCTCACGTTAAAAGCGCAGCGTCTCTAAACCTCTTTGTGAATAACAGTATTTAAAAATATTACTCACAAGGAGAAGTGAAAGAGAAGAAAATGAGAAGGTAAAACTAATGCTTACTCTAAAAGCGCAGCGCCTCTAAACCTCTTTGCCCCCTGTGTCAGGATAGTTGTCGCCTCTAACTTTTAATAGAGGCAGATAAAATGAGACGTCGATTTACACCAGAAT
>NZ_JADYXD010000059.1:0-1016 GCF_015864475.1 Pseudoalteromonas sp. SWXJZ10B | reverse complement strand
CATGAACAAAAGTTAGTGGAGGACTATGCACAAGTGTATGCCGAAAAGGAGGCAAGAGGGAGGGTGATTGATGCGCTGCATCAAGAAGCGACTATGTGGATGGATAGGTTCGCCTTGACCTTGAATGGAAGTCAAGACCTCCCGCGACTACTAGCCAAAGCAAAGGCCATCGCCGAAGTGTTCAGCCCCAGAGGAAATTCACGGGCTAATCAATTACTGTCAACACATGATAGATTTAATGGCCCATATAATTAGAAACCGCTAGGAAGTTTGTATTGTCGCTCAGATCTTGACTAGTTATAACTTTTTGAAAAAAATGAGTTTATCCCACGTTTTTACTCCAAAAATCAGTGCGAATCAAGTCACTCCCACATTTTATCTCTAGCATGCATTGTATGTTGGTCTCGTCCTTTGTCACGGGAAGCCGGAAGGTCCATATCACCTTCTTAATTGTACACATGGGGCACTGCGCCCCCAAATGCGCAAGTAAGAAGAGATAATTTTCCGGGCTCTCGTGTCCGTAAATACATTTATATCATGCATAAGCGTCTCTTCATGGCATCATAATGTGGGGCATCCCTTTTATCCTTGAGCCAAACCAAACCCCGACATGTATCATGTCTAGCCATTCTACAAACCTTGAGCCAAAATCCTGACTCACCATAATCCTTACCCTCGGAAGCAAAAAAAGAAAAGAAGGAAATTCCCAATCAAAGAGTGGGAGAAAGCAAAAAGAAAAGAAAGAAAATTCCCAATCAAAGAATGGGAGAAAGTAAAAAAAGGAAGGAAAGAAAGTTCTTGATCAAAGAAACTAGAAGAAATGTGCAGAAAGGTCTTTGGACCAGACAATATCTGAACAATACAGAATTGTCACCAAGTAAAAGAAAGGAAACCACGACTTGAAGTGGTCCTCTCCCTTTGATTGCCAACCAAAATCCTGTGCACTGGCGACTTTCTCGCCCCGCACTAAACAAAACCAGAAAAGGGAAAGGCCAAAACACTCGAGCAATTATGGA
>NZ_JADYXD010000058.1:0-1130 GCF_015864475.1 Pseudoalteromonas sp. SWXJZ10B | reverse complement strand
TTGAACAAGCAAAAAGTCATAACTTATTGCTCGCATTAGAAGACACGACCACACTAATTTATAAACATTCCTCCATTCGAGATGATTTGGGTCATGTCGGACGAGGAGCAAAACAACGAGGCTTGTTAGCTCATAGCGTATTACTGTTTGCGCCAGACACAAAGCAAGTTGTGGGATTAATTGAACAGTCTCGCTGGAGTCGTGATATCAACACGATTGGAAAAAGAGAAAAACACGCGACGACTTCTTACGAAGAAAAAGAAAGTTACAAGTGGGAGTCAGCGTCACGAGCGATGGCAGAGCGGCTGCAAGGACAAATGGCGAACGTGATATCGGTGTGTGACCGCGAAGCGGACATCTACGAATACTTGCAGTATAAACTAACCGAGCAGCAACGATTCGTCGTACGCTCGATGCAAAGTCGTCATATTGAAGAAGGTGAGGATAAGCTCTATGCGTTTGCAAGCGAGCTGATGAGTGCAGGCACCAAACACATCCACATTGCACAAAAAGGAGGAAGAAAAGCCCGAAGCGCAACACTGGATATCACCTATGCGCCAGTGACACTCAAAGCGCCTTACAATAAGAAAGGACACTCCCTCCCAGTTTACTATGTCGGCTGTGCAGAGCGAGGAAACGCTAAGAACGGCTTAAGCTGGCACCTATTAACCAGTGAACCAGTCACCAGCAAAGAAGACGCCTTAGCTATCATCACCTACTATGAGCACCGTTGGCTTGTAGAGGAATACCATAAAGTCTGGAAAAGTGATGGTACGGATATCGAAAGTTTACGCCTTCAAAGCCAAGATAACATGGAAAGATTGGTGACGATTAATGGCTTTATTGCGACGCGAATATTGCAACTAAAGTTCACCAATGAGCAGCCTGATTCTCCAAGTTGTGAACAACTGTTATCTCCCAAAGCATGGAAGTTATTGTGGTTAAAGAGAATAAAAACACCATTGCCTGAAACTGCTCCAAATATGTCATGGGCGTATCAGGAACTGGCAAAGTTAGGAGGCTGGAAAGATACCAAGCGCACAGGGCGTGCATCTGTGAAAGTGTTATGGCAAGGATGGCTTAAGTTACAAGCCATCCTGGAAGGCTACGATTTAGCAAAATCTCTTGAG
>NZ_JADYXD010000057.1:0-1179 GCF_015864475.1 Pseudoalteromonas sp. SWXJZ10B | reverse complement strand
TTGACAGGATAAGTCAGGCTTGTAGTTAGCCATAACAGTTTACCGTGGGTGAATAATATCTATTAGATCACAGCGAATGAATGGATTCAAGGTTAAAAAGCAATCAATTGAAAATAGTAGAATACGTTCCTAGAAAGAGTAATTCTACAGCCTCAACGCCTCACTAAGAGGCAAAAAAATGTTGGCTAAAATGTTGAGGAACGAAAACAGCCAACTGTTTTTTGTCCTTTTGAGCAGCTTGTTAGATGCGATTTTAATTAAACACCTTTTCTAGCAACGAATGACTTACCTTCATAACTCAAAGTTAGGTTGTATTTCTTCATGCTCTTAAGTTTGTTATTTAACAAAATATGACCACTTACGTTACATACTTGATAAAAGTCATCATCGTTTGACGAGAGAATGTCCGCAGTGCCTTCAATATATAATAATTTATCGGAATGAAATACTATCGATGTAATAATAGTGCCGTCACACCACATTGCCTCGGGGAAAACATCAAGTTGTAACCTACTACTTAAAAACCATTCAAAATCACTTTGTAAAGTTTGAGTAGTATTTTCGTTTAATTTACTCCGAACATTTAATAAGTCAGAAACAAAAATATTTTCACTTTTGCGGATAGAGTTTTTTATTAACCTCTTGCTTGCAATCATTCTTTTATAGCTCTTACTGCTATATTCATAGATAAATTCACGAGAATTAGGTGAAATGTATATTGATTTAACGATACCATCTTTAAGAGTTAGGTACATTTCACTGTCAGGAGCAGTGACTTCTCTATATCTTTCGGAGCCTTCATTAACAATTAAGTAAGGAAACTTATTTACGAGTTCATTCAAACTTAATCCGATGATACAAATATCATCCAAACATGCATTGCTTGAAGTGATATAACAACCATCAAAACGAAACTCTAAATCAGGATCAAAAGACAATTCCAACCCTATTTTTTTATAAATCCATTTTTCTGACGTAATTTCATCTTGACCGTCAGGGTTACAGATTTCATCAGGTAGACCTAAGAAGGTTTTAATCTCCTCCCTGAACATACCAAATTCAACTTTTTCAACACCAGTATTAGGATAAATATTCATAGCATCTAACGAGCCTGTAGATTAACTCGTTTTAAAATTTTTTTATTGATAAACAAACCATAGCTGAGTTCCTATTTTGGTT